>CAZZZY010000001.1:0-50011 GCA_964658545.1 uncultured Acetobacteraceae bacterium
TCCCTCACTCCCTCACTCCCCCACCACCCCACCTTCCAACTACCTCAATCTGGATTGGTGGCCCTGTGGAGTGACATGGGTACAGGTAAAACCGAGCTAATGCGGCGCTGGCGGGACAAAAACCCAGATAAAAAATTCCTCAACAATGGACATCGGGTTAACTTGCTCAAAAACCTGTCAAATCGCCTGCAAACAGAAATATATTCCGCACTCCAGCATGGAGATTTAGCCAAAGTACAAGCTCTCAGCATCACCATCGACAGCTTGCACAAACTCAATACCAACGCCCTCAATTACGGCTGTGTCTTTATTGATGAAGCCTGCCAGTACTTAACGCACCTCTTACACAGCAAAACTTGCAAGGAGCATCGGGCTGCAATTCTTGAAGTCCTAGAATATCTCGTGTACAATGCACCACTAGTGGTAATCGCCGATGCCCACATGGACGATGTGACAGTGGACTTCTTCCGGGCAATGCGTCCTTCATGGGAAGTACCATACATCATCAAAAATAATTGGAAAAATGGCGATCGCTTAGTTTATTGGTATGAAGGCGATAATTCTTCTGCCCTAGTCGCTCAGATTTCGGCAGCGCTGATGATGGGACAGAAGATCATGGTGGTTTCCGACTCGAAGCGCTTTATTAAGAAACTTGAACAGTCGCTCTCTATGTCGGTGCGGGTGGAAGACTCAGATGAGCAGGAGCAGGGTATCGGGTGTCAGGTTTTGGGTGTTGGGGAAGAAAGCACAGCAGCGCCTACAGCCCCATACACTTCCGATGGCAGTCTAGGGGAAAGTGTCTCACCCATAACGGGAGAAACCAGAGTACACAACTTTGCTGACCACAGATCCCAGCCCCAGAGGGAACCCCTAGCCCCCATGCCAACTCATGGCACTACACCCCAGACCTGCAACCCCACACCCCTAAGAGTATGGGCGATTCACTCCGAAAACTCCGGGAGTGAAGAAAATGTCGCCTTCATTAAAGACATAACTAACGCTGTAAAGAGCCTGGATGCCCTTTTAACCTCTCCTAGCTTGGGTACAGGGGTCGATATCCCTGAATATCATTTTGATGCCGTTTTTGGCGTTTTTCACGGGGTTTCCCAAACTGCTACTGAGTGCGCCCAACAACTCTGGCGCTATCGCCCAAAAGTACCAATTCACGTCTGGGTAGCACCGCGACCTCCCTTTGGCTACCTTGACACCAACGCCACCAAAATCAAAGAACGGTTACTGCAAACCAATGAAATGACAGCTTTCCTGCTGCGGATTGACAGGGATTCTGGCAAGCGGGGCGCTGAGAAAGATTGGGCATTAGATGCGTACTGCCAAATCATGGCTTCTCGTCATCAATCCATTAACAATCTGCGGGCTGATTTGCGCGACTTGTTGAGTGAGATGGGCAATCAAATTATACCTATGGGTGCAGATTCGGATGATCTCGCCCAGGAGCAGTTGAAAAATGCTGCTACTGCGTTGGATGCTGCTTATTGTGCAGCTGTTGCTAAAGCTAGGGATATTTCTCCTAGTGAGTATCGCTCAAAGCAAAGTAAAGATTACCTCAAGCCGGAGGAAGTCTTTGAATGCGAGAAATTCCGCATCAAAGATGCTTACGGGATGGAGGTGACAGAATCGCTGGTAGAAAAAGATAAAAAAGGTAAATTAATTCGTTCTATTGCTTCGCTGGAAGCAATAATCTCAGAGCCATCAGGCACAATTGCTGACCCGCATACAGGTAAATTATACCCCTTACCACCAGCGATTGTGGCGGAGAAAGACCGCTTTGAGCGGTTGCACTTGCCGTTGTGTATGGACTGGGGGAATTATTCGGTTGCTTGGCTGGCTAGATCTACTTTGGGATTGCCAAATATCCTCAAACGCTTAATTGATGGAGAGGAAGTTACGGCTCATGACCCGGAATTGGTGCAAATGTCCAAGCTTGCTGTACGCTTAACACCTCACATTAAAGCGATTTTAGGGTTTACGGTTCCTGCTGACTGCAAACCTATATGGTTGTTGGGGACAATGCTTGACCAGTTGGGATTAAAACTCTCTGACCATAAAGTAGGCCCCAAGGGCAAACAAGTTAAACATTTTTTACTTTCAACGGCGGAATTGGATTTTGCTCATGCGGTAATTGCCCACCGTGCCAGTAAGCGTGCCCAAAAGGAAGAACGGGCGCGTCAAGCAGATATTGACCAACAGCGATATCAGGCTGGAATGCAGGCTAGATATGGGGTTGCACCTCCGACTGTCCCGGTATCCACCCCCCCCCATAATGGTATAGGGGAACCCCCATTGGGAGGGGTGGATACTACCGAGAATAAGGGGGTGGATTTGTCCAAGGGCAATAATTCCTCCCCCAAATATGAAGTCGGTGGGGATTGGCAACCTAACGATGGGGACAGCACCCCAATTGAAACCAGCCTCCAGATGCTTCGCTCAGCGATTGTGCAGGGTGTGGAGGCGGTAAAAGCCACAATATGCCGTTGGACTTCTGAGCGACGGTGGTGTGCTGTGCTGCTGCTGGAGGAAATAGCATCAGGTGAGCTACGTAAATTGGAGCAAATGATGCCGCATTTTTATACGTTATTGAGTTGAACGTACTGTTTCGTACTTAAACTCGGACGCGAACGTTAACCGTAACCGCTTGAATTGTCGATGCGGTATAGTTTGGGCTGCTAATTTTTTTTGGTACGTTCCCTGAGGTGGCGAAAAGATTTTTCGTTTTTCTCGCATGGAAAGTCAGTTAAATTTAGAACAGCTTATTATTCTTTTTCGACATAAATTCTGCTTCTTCTTCAGCAGTAAATTGCCGACAAATTTGTATCCATTGCTTTGATGAGAGATAGTAAACATAAGATTGTTCGGCGGTGGCTGCATACAAACATTGCAAGCACACGTCTTGGTATTTTGGATTTGTCTCTCCTTCTAAGAGAAAAATCTTTAAAATTTCAGGTAACGTTAAATTCCTGTGAATAATTCTATTTGACTCGTTCAGGTCTTCAACTTCCAAACTAGAAAGAATAGGACAAACAGTTTCTGACCAATCACAATGATAAATATTACCGCCCGGTATTTTCACCATCATCCATATTGGTTCGTATGGGTAGGGAGATACACAAGTAAAATCCTCATTCTGCCCAATCATCCATCCAGAGGTTGACTCTGAACCAAAGAAATATTCGCCATCGGTTAAACAAGCTATACGAACTTTTTCCCGATCAGAAGCCGACAAAAAACCAAGTTCTGTTGCTCGGTCTAAAGCTTTTTCAATACCCCAAGGTTCAAAACTACTTGCCCCTGACCAATGTTGTTTACAATCTGGCTCATCCCATCCTTTATCCCAATATCCAAATTCCCAAACGGTTATCATTGGGTCAAATTTAAATTCTGTGTTCTTCATACCAATCTCACGGCTACGCGACTTATGTCTTAGTTTGGAGTTACTGATTCCACCCATTTAACTTTCTTCTTAATTGTTCTGCGAACCGCCGAAACTCTCGCTCTAAATCCAATGGTAATGTCAACATCCAGTCTACAAAAGCCAATAAATTGAGAACATCCTTTTGTTCAAATCCCCGACAGAACGAATCACACTAGCGACCTGCAATACTAACCCCAGACTGCCAAACTTCAACTCCAAACTGAATTTCCCAACAAATAGGTACTAAACGGGTTGACAGTACCTATTTAATAGGTAAAGTACCTATTTCTTGCGCCAACGCGCATCTGGTCCTCGCCCCAAACATTCCAGCCGCCCGGAGGTACGCTCCTGACGTAGGATGCGGCGAATTAGGTCAATTCCCACCGTGGGACATCGTTCCTGTAAATCCTTGATAGAAAAATCGTAAGCGATATTGCCAATAGCATCTAGCACCATAGCTGTTTTAGCACCCTTGACCGAACTGACTAGCCCAACTCGCTGCTCGAACTCCCGGTACGCCGACAGCACTACTACACCCAAAAAATACTCCCACCACGGCAACAAGCTATGCTGTCCTTGATGCCAGTTTTGCGACGATTGATAAAGTGTATCGTAGTAGCTTTCTTTTGTGCGTTCTACAATCCGTTCCAAGCTAATAAACCGACCCACTTCGTAATCAGCTTTGTACAGTAACAGTAGTGTTAGCAGCCGAGCCATCCGTCCATTGCCATCACTAAAAGGGTGGATGCACAGAAAATCCAGGATGTAAGTGGGGATGAGCAGTAATGGCTCGATTTCCTCGGACTCAAAGAGGCGGTTGAACTGTTCGTGCAACCGTTGCATTGCATCTGGTGTCGCATAAGCTGGGAGTGGCCGAAATCTCACAACTTTCCTGCCATCTGGGTAAGTTTCGCTGATTTCATTATCTACCGACTTCCAGCGCCCACCCTCACCAACAGTAAACTGGTAGAGGTCACGATGCAGCTGTAATACCACTCCAGGGGTGAAAGGGATGTGAGCATAGCTGGTGTGGATGGTGGTAAGTACATCTCGATAGCCAGCAATTTCTTGTTCGGAGCGATCGCGGGGTGTAGTTTTTTCGGCTACCAGTTCCTTGATGCGTTCCAGGGGTGCTGTGATGCCTTCTATACGGTTGGAAGACTCGGTGCTTTGAATAATCGCCGCTTGACGTAGTGTCTCCAAAACTTGGGGCGACTGTTCTTTGAATAACTCCTGCTTGCCTTTATACTCACCAATAAGCCGGACGGTACGCAGTAGATTTTGAGTAATTAGCTGGCGTTCGATAAAGCCTGGTTCAAACGACTGCATCGACAGTTCCTATCAACTTAACTCCACCATATTCTCATTGCCTCGTCGTTTGAGTGCGATCGCGCAATTTACCTTATTCGGAGAGAAGGCTCCCGCCATAATCTGTGATTTGGCGGCGAGATGAATCGTTCGCGCAGCGTGTCGTAGACAGGGCAAAAAACGAGACGTTCCCCGACTATAACTGGATGCAATCCAGTGAGTCCAAGTGAACAGTTGAGTTTTTTGCAAATCCATGTTATGATTTACGTTAATGTACGTGACGTAAATATGCTGGTATTTGAGGCAAAACTTGAGGGGCGAGACGAACAGTATCAAGCGCTTGATGAAGCGATTAGAACTGCTCGTTTTGTTCGCAATGCAAGCCTTAGATACTGGATGGATAACAAGGGTATTGGGCGATACGACCTCAGTAAGTTCTGCGCTGTCCTTGCTGCCAATATAGAGTTTCCTTGGGTTGCCAAACTGAACTCGATGGCAAGGCAAGCTAGCGCTGAAAGGGCGTGGTCTGCAATCGCTCGATTTTTTGATAACTGCAAGAAAGGTAAACCAGGGAAAAAGGGATTTCCAAAGTTTAAGAAAGAACAAACGCATGGTTCTGTTGAGTACAAAACTTGTGGGTGGCGACTTTCTGATGACCGCAGGTATATCACTTTCTCTGATGGGTTTAAAGCAGGAACCTTTAAACTTTGGGGAACTCGTGACCTGCACTTCTACCAACTCAAGCAGTTCAAGAGGGTGCGGGTTGTGCGTCGTGCAGATGGGTATTATTGCCAGTTTTGCATTGACCAAGAGCGAGTAGAAAGGCGAGAACCAACGGGTAAAACTGTTGGTATTGACGTAGGATTGAACCACTTCTACACCGATAGTAATGGCGTTACAGTCGCCAATCCTAAACACCTGCGTAAAAGTGAAAAGTCTTTGAGGCGGTTGCAACGCCGTTTGTCTAAGACTAAAAAAGGTTCTCAAAACAGAATCAAGTTTAGAAATAAGCTTGCTCGTAAGCATCTCAAAGTAAGTCGCCAGCGTAAAGATTTTGCTGTGAAGACGGCAAGGTGCGTAGTGAAGTCTAACGACCTCGTGGCGTATGAAGATTTGATGGTGCGGAATATGGTCAAGAATCATCGCTTGGCTAAGTCAATTAGTGATGTTTCCTGGTCACTTTTTCGTGAATGGGTTGAGTATTTTGGTAAAGTTTTTGGGGTAGTAACTGTTGCAGTTCCGCCTCACTACACTAGTCAGAATTGCTCTAATTGTGGCGAGATTGTCAAAAAGACTCTTAGTACCAGAACCCATGTTTGTCCTCATTGTGGGCATACTCAAGATAGGGATTGGAACGCGGCGCGAAACATATTAGAAAAAGGATTAAGTACGGCGGGTCACGTCGGAACTAACGCCTCTGGAGACATCGACCTCTGCTTGGGTGGGGAAGCTCCTCCAAGTAAGTCGGGTCGTGGAAAGAGGAAAACCAAAGAGCGATCTTTGGAATCCCCCGCTATATCAGGTACTCCTGATTAGCGGCGGGAGGATGTCAAGTATTTTCTGAAATGCTCAGCAGAATTCCCCTGGCGGTCAACCGTCCCCAAAAATACTGTCCAAATCTTGTGATGAAGCTTTACCTTGAACCATTGAAGTTGGTCGCCCCTTATGTTCTGCTTCCTGCAACGTATTTTCAACAAGAGTAGTCTTACTGTTATAGTCAGGAGCATTAGCATTTACCATCACTCCTGATTGAGGCATAACCTGATTTGGCAACACAAACTGTGGCTGTTCCACCCCCAAAGCCAAACGCATATTACTGCCGTGTTTATTAAGGGAATCCTGCGCCTCCCAACACGCAAAACGCAGCTGCTCTTGAGTATACTTCCCATTGTGGTATCGGGCATAAGGCAACAAAGCCGCCACCAGGATATCTGCCACCTTCCGGTTAACCTCATCCTTGGGCAGAGAGTTCAGGTAGTCAACAACTTCCGCCATTGGATCGCCCTCATAAGGCTGGAGACGCAGACTCAAACTCAGGCGCTTTCTCCTAACTCTTGTCATTGGTAGCCTCCAGCCCCACCAAATAATCAAATAGCCCAAAGCAGTCCACAAGGCGAGAGGAAGTACACTGTTCCCCAAACTGCTTTTTCTCCAAGTTAAAAGTTTGTTTGACCTGCTCGCTTATACCACTATCCCAAATCATCAGTGTGAAATGTTTGTTATAATTCTTACTTTTGTATCCCGAAGTTCTAATTTTTGTACCGCCACTACCGTAACTGTCCCTACTTAAACTAGACTGAGTTTCTATTTTTGGTTCGCAGTTGAAATATTTCTCCAACTCCGGCTCAACGTGATAAGCCGCACCTCCACCAATAATCACCTCATCCAGTTGGGCAGGCAAAACCCGACTCATCCACCGCTGCAACTTATCCCAATACTCAGCCGTCGCCACAGAGATAGCCTTATCTATATCTTGAACTTCCTTATCTCTTAAATTTGGGTCTTTGGCACTGGCTAAAGCAATAATTGCCGCACATGTAGACCAGTTGGGACGGCGGGTGTGATTATAATTTGGGTTATATATCTCATCTTGAACAGCATACCGCGCTTGGAATATAGCTAGAGCCAAACGTTCCCGGTCTAGACCGCTCGTCATCTCAATCACCATATCCAGCATATTGGCAAACCCCAACAGCGGACTATCTCCCAGCTTTAACTGTCCTCGGTCGAAGTAAAGTGCAGTCGTATTCCTGTGACCAAACATCAGCACCCCCAACTGTTGGGAACGCAACCAATCAATTCCCTGTTGCTTAATCCTCACAGCAGCCAATCCCCCACCTTCTGGACGGCATAAAAAGCGTTGCAAATTCACCTTCAATGGAGTATTTCGTACCCCAAAGCCAGCCAGCATTACTAGTAATTGCTCCTCAAACTTGCGGCGATCGCTATATTCATTCCAGGGAAGTAGCAGCGCCAACTCCACCTTTAACGGCTTTTTCGGCGATACCTTAATATTGCTAGTTTCTACAATCAGCCCAATTGCCCCCAACACCTTCCACAAAGCATTCTCGTACTTGAGTTCCTTAATTCTGTCTTGGGGGTCAAACTCTGATGCGAAATCTCCCAACACCACCACACGTTCGTTCCACTCAACCCACAATTGTTGGTCGGGGCTAGGACTGCCAATCCATCCCAAACGTGCCATGTAATTGTCGAGTTTGGTTTTGGTAATCTCTTCAACCGCAGGTGGCATTAACAAGTAATTGGGTTTTGGGGAGCCAGCTAGCTGGTAAATAATCTTAGTTTGTGACCCACCCACGTCCACGCTGAGATAGATGTCGGTCATGCATCCAATCAGAAAATCACTACCGCACCATCTTGGCTCAACAATGCCTCAAATCGCCTCAAAAAATCTACGTATTTTGCACCACTATTTAAATTGACCATTGAGGAATCAAGCCATGTTAACCAACACAAATTGTGCAGAAATTGCACTCATACTGTGCCAAAGCTGCACTAGGTGCTACCCCAAAGACAGATTTCGGGTGGAGAGTATAAAATAGTCGTACTCACTACGGTTATTTGCCCTACGGGTTGCCTGTGGCAATGCCTTGCTGTCGCTCGTCACAAATAACCTGCGTTCGCCCCTTCGGGGGAGAATCGCGGATGCTTCTATCAGCAATAAAAGCATTCACTACAGTTAATCTTCCCATCAACTAGCACAAACACACCATGAAAACCACGATAATTCAACTCAAATATGACATACGGCTACGCGATCGCTCGTACCAAAAAACTCAAACGCCACAATCTTGCTGGCAGTGAAGCGCATACTGCCCGAACACGGGAAACACCCAACGCGGATTCATCCAAACAAAATATCAGGCTCATCGGCAGCACTGAACAAAACGAACGCTTGGAAGATTTGGTGCTGGCAACAATTGCCCAGTACAAACAAAAGCGCAAGATTCGTACTGATGCTGTCTACTGTGTCGAGATTCTCCTCACCGCATCACCCCAGTACTATCGTCCCAATGATCCAACTCGCGCCGGGTACTACCACGAAGACAAACTTAAACAATGGGTTGATGCAAACCTCAAATGGTTGCGGGAGACTTACCAAGACAGGATTGTGAGGTGCGAGTTGCACTTAGATGAGGCGACACCACACTTGCACGCCTACCTCGTACCCCTCGACAAGGACGGACAACTCCGGTGCAATCATTTCTTCGACGGTCGTCAAAAGATGATGGCTTTTCAGGATGACTACCACACCGCGATGCAGCACCTGGGGTTAGAAAGAGGCATCAAGGGTAGCAAAGCCCAACACCAGGATATAAAAGACTTTTACCGGATTGTTGAAGAGGGGAAAGACCTAGAACCTGGGAAACTTACAAGCGAACAACTTCAAGCTAAAGCTGCTGATAGAGATAGGGCTATTAGAAAGAAAAAGGAGATGGAAGCGACTGCTAAACAACTGGTCAAAGAAAATGAAGCGCTAGAAGCACGCATTCAACAGTTGTCAACCGAAAACCAACAGTTGCGTTCTTCCTTTAAGCAACTTGCTGACCAACTGCGCGACCTTCCCCTAGAAGATGTGGCTTGGCATTTGGGACTAACTCAAGATACCAAAGGCAATCTCCGGTGGAAAGGTGTGGGCCACATCATTAATATAGATGGTTCTAAATGGTATGACTTCTCCAAGAGTGTAAATAAAGGTGGCGGCGGGGCTATCGACCTGGTGATGCACGTAAACGGGTGCAACTTTAAAGAAGCGATCGCGACTTTAAATGATCGCTTTGGTGAGTCTGAAATGGAGAGAGCCGTCACCCACCACGCCAGAGAACAAGCTATTGAGATTGCCCGAACAGAACCAACGCCTCAGTTTGTACCCCCTGTCGAGGACGAAACTAACTGGCAGGCAGTTCATAATTATCTGACTCAGAAACGGGGGTTGCCATCAAAATTAGTCCAACACCTCCACACAAGCGGGTTAGTTTATGCAGACTCTCAACAAAATGCTGTGTTTTTGATGAGAGGGCTTGACGGTGAAACTACTGGGGCGTTTTTGAGGGGGACGAGAGGTGAAGACAATACTTTCATGGGATATGCCACTGGTACTAAACGTATTGAGGGGTGGTTCTACATACGCTGGGGTGGGCAACCAACAGATGAAATCCAGAGAGTAGTCCTCTGTAAATCTTCCATTGATGCATTGTCGTTCGCAATGCTGGAAGTCCAAGCACTCTTAGAAATGCCCCAACAAAGGACAATGTACATAGCAGTAGATAGTTCTAGGAGTCTGCCTGTAGAGTTTCTCAAGACAATCCCCACAGTCATAGCTGCCTATAATAGAGATGATGCTGGAAACGAGATGGCGCAAGCTATCAAACCACTGCTGCCAGGGGCGACTTGGATGTGTCCACAAGCATTGGACTGGAATGAGCAACTTTTAGAGCAGCAGGAAGAAAGGCGGAAACAGGAGCGGGGACTGGAACTCGACTGAATAGCGTTCGCTCTTCATTAATTTGGAGCAATGGGGGGTTCTCTACAGCCAAAATTGGCGATCGCCTGACAGCATACTCGTAGGATAAATCCCATTCAACCGCAGATAAGCCATGCGGTCTGCTCCGTAGAGGGGCATTGGCAACCGAGGGGTCTGCAATGCCCCGTGATGCAGCAACGTCAGTTTTAGAGTCGTTTCTAGAACACTTTCAATTGATACTTGGTGTCCTTCTTCACGCACTGTCAAACGTAGAGGACGAGCCAAACCTACCCGATCTGAAACCTTAGTTGTTACCAGAACCGCTTCATGGGATGATAAACGAAGTGCCAACCCTTTTTCTGGGGAAGTCACAATTTTTTGTTGATTTAAGTTGTAAAGTCTGGGAACGCCAGACTTTTTGCACTCCACCAAAATAAATTTTGAGTTAATTGCTTTAGCCCATTCCAGTAAATGCTCAACTTCTTGACCGCAAAAAGAGCCATCCCGGTAAATTAAAACAGTTTTGTTTCTCAGTTCAGCTGCTGGAAGCAATGTTTCTAAAAGTCGTTGCGGGATTTCTTCACCTGGAATCAAAGCATCTTCCAGCCGATAGCGAATAAACTTCCCTTGCCTATCATAGAGACGTACACTTGCACAGGCATTCAGAGTTCCGGGTAACTTTTCCTTAGACTCTCTGGAGATATCTAACCCAATAAAATAGTCAGCAATCTCTAAAGGTTCAGCCAGAACGAAAGGCAAATTCCCCAGCTTTGCCAAAATTCCTGGAATCACCTGATTAAGAATTTGTCTGTGGTCAACACTGCTCAATGTATCAGAATAAATTACTTGGCTAGCAATTCCGCGCCTGAGCAACTGCGAATATACCCGCTGATATAAACTACCGCCCTCGTCATTATCAGCACCGCGGTCTATCTCTGGCAGAAACGTCAAAAAGATATCAGTTGGAACCGTTACTAATTCATTGACAGTTGTCTCCAATTCATCAACGGCTTTCTCCAGTTCAGCCCTGGCTTCAGCGCCACTCAACTGAGGCAATGCTTTTCTGTGAACAATTTCACTTTGAAAGCCGTAGGTTTTCAACCTTTGTCGAACTTCCTCTAAAAATTTATCTACTTTCAAATCACAAAGCTTCAAAGCGACAATGCGAATTACTCTTGAATGTTCACGATAATCATCATGACGACTATAAACACCACCTTTAGAGAGTCCCTTAAGTACCTCACCTCTAATACCCTTAACACCTCTACCAAAAAGGAGTGGGGTTTGCTCAATCGCTACTGGTGGATGCCAAAATAATGTTTGGTAATCACGGCTGTTAATACTACGCCCTAACTGAAATCCATAAGCGGATAGAGAAATATCTGCTTGTGTTTTATATGTAATTAAAAGTTTTTGTCGCTCTTGGTGAGTAATTTTAGTTGCCTTGAGCAACTCTCCGTATTTAACTTGCAATTGCTCAGATGTTTGGGCGGTGACGCAGGGACGCAAAGCCATTAACGGATAATGAAACTGCTTTTTGTTCTTGCCAAACTGTACAGCAACGAGGGGTTGTTCGGGGGGTGCTTCCTCTAGTTTTTGTTTACTAATTGAACCAGTTGCCTTTTCTTTTAGTTCTTTTCTGTGTTCTCCAACCGTTCCTACAATTCCAGTAATAGTACAGTTACCACCTCGTTCAATTTCTTGAACTTTCAAACCAATTAAAAGCTTTTCTGGGTCGTGCCGATAGGGGTGATTCTCCAAGAAGTCAGCTAAATCACCCCTTGATACAATACTGCTGTGAATAGTTAAAGTTAAAGCAGGCTTTAAACCCTCTGGCAATTCAATAGTTTCTGCCCAAAAGTCTAGTTCTCGTATGACTTCTACTCCCGAATCCGCCCGAACAGTTACAGATGAAAATGGACGAGTTACTTTTAATACTTGAATAGCAAGCTGGGCAAGGATTAAAGGTGTTGCCTGTGGCTGGCGTACCCATTGAATTGAGTAGTAGCGATCGCCAATATCTTCCTTCAATTCCTCTTGAATTTCCAAGAGTACTTTTCGCCATTCATCTTGGCTAGGCATAGGCTGACCCGGTTTAGCTAAAATAAAAAAATATCCATTGTGCCAGGTGACAATAATCTCAGGGAACTTGCGACTAAAACGGAAGCCCAAACGATTGCCATCTTGACGTTCAATCTCTGGAGTCAGTCGAAAGCACATCAAATTAGGTTGCGAGATAGTGAGCGGGAAAATTTCACTAAGAGATGTTGGAGCTTGAGAAACAGAAACGGGCGCAACAGTCATGCAGAAACCTCAAGTTCAGAAAACGAACAAATTGAATTGAATGGGCAGTATTGGCAGTTAATGCCAGGATTGGGTGGAAAAATTCGTTTAAATTCAGATGGGGAATGCCTATAACGTTGCAAATCTTTTTGATGCTGTTGGGATATCCGCGCCATTTCAATCTGAAAAGCGTTTAGGTGACTAGCTGTTGCAGTAATGGGGTCAGACCACTTCTGATTTTCCAAGTTGTAAAACGATGCCACAGCCGGTTGAGTAGGATAGAGAAAGCTTGCTGCTAGCAAGTAAACATATGCTTGTCGTCGGTCAAAGTCAGTTTGACCCGTCTTGAAATCTAAGATGTGCAGCGTGCCATCTTGCTCTTTAAAAATGCAGTCAATAGCAGCGAATAAGTTGAATTGATAATTACCTTGCTCAATTAAAATCGGTTCTGGAAATCCCTCATCACCTCGACTCAACTTGATAATGTTCTTCCCAAAAAGAATGGGATTTGAATAATAGTTTTTCAGGATAGAAATCACTCGCTCTTGAACGACCGCTGACTCTTGGTTTAATTGCAGAATTTCTGCCACTTTCGTAACAGCATCACTGCGGTATAACATCAGGGGGTCTTGATGAAATTCGTAAACTCCCCGTTGTGCCAGTAGACCAATCCTCTGTGGTGTTGTGTCAGTTGCCAAGAGTGTTGCAACTAATGGTTCACGCGATCGCGCCTTAGTAAAACCTCGCTTCATATCACAATGCCAGTGTTCTTGCCCTATTGGTGGAGCGAACTGTAACCACAGGTTGTAACTAGCAAACGGTCGCCAAGGTGTTGGCATTTTCTTTCCTCCGACAGTTTTTTATGTCCACCATAGTTAATGTTCAATTCGTTTGTTGACTAAGGCAGTCAACCTGCTATTAGACGCTAACTTATGTTGACTAATAAAGTCAACCCCTGATATGATTTGTAGTTAAGTAGGAAAAAACTGTGAATCAAACTTTTGGCAAGGTTATTCGTCAAGCCCGTAGGGACAAGGGGTACAGTCAGCGTGATCTGGCGAAGTTAGTAGATGTGGATTACACCTACCTGTCCAAACTGGAGAATGACCACGCCGCCTATCCCCCAAGTGTTGAGGTCATTAAGTTGTTAGTGCTAACCCTTGATTTAACTGAACGCGAAGAAGAGCTAATGTATCTGGCTGGTCGAATCACAACCGATGACGAGAAAATTTTTGGTGAACTTCTCAAGACTTATAACAAACAAGTACCTGCTTTGCTACGCAGAATGCAGGAAAACCCTGATTTTGCTCAAAAACTTCTTCGGGATGCTACACAATCAGATCAGCAGGAGAAGCCGAATTGAATATATTTAAGCAGTATCGCTTCATTCCCAAAAGCGAAATTGAGCGTCAGGCTAATCACCTTCTCGGTCGGATGCAAGCTACACCTAAATACGCTCCAAGATGGCCTTTTGATGCTACTCGTGTAGCTGATTTTTTGGATATAGGTGTTGTTTGGGAAAGCATACCACCTGATGAAAAAGGGTCAATAGCGGCTCTGATACTGCCTACAAAACGTGAAATTGTAATCAATCAAGATGTTCCAGGACTGCATGGAGGATATGGAGAATCCACATTAGCCCATGAGATTGGACACTGGGAACTTCACATTAACCACAACGCAGTTGGTTCTCTTATAGAACGGTCAGAGCAGGGTATTGAGATAAATATGCAGCCGTTCCTATGCCGTAATGTTAGCGGACAGCTTGAAAAGATTGAGTGGCAAGCTCAGTATTTTGCCAGTTGCTTACTGATGCCTCGATGTAAGTTAGAAGAAACACGAAAGGGACGTGACTTAACTAAGGAGTCTCACCTTGATGCAATGGCACATGAACTTGGAATAACAAAACGTAATTTGAAACATCGTTTAAAAGACCTTGACTGGATTCACATTCCTGAAAATTCTAAGCAAATTTATCTGGGTGATGCTGCACCTAGCAGGGAGACAGGTGCGTTCAGGTAAAAAGTGATGGGGGCAAACCCCCGCAAGCGACAACGCGCACACTTTCAGTAGAGTTTGACCGTGCCAATTTTAGATTGCCGATTTTAGATTAAAAATTATTTCGGTTCATGCCCCGCCCGTAGTGGGCGGAATAAATCCAAAATTCAAAATCCCCAAGCCCCGTACCCTTGTGGTCACTGCGTCTTTTTCTGCCAGTGAATCAGTAATTATAGTGTTCATGGATGTAATTGAAGCATCTGTTTGTGGGAACACTAAAGTAAAGTGTAGAGCGCTCGTCCTTCAACTCAAAAATTGGCTTCGGGTCTATGTAAATGTAGGTATAAATTAGGGATGCAACCACTCTTCAATCTGGGACAACTTGTATGTCTGCGTGCTGACCCATCGAGATCCGGGCCAGTAATCGAGATTCTTCCACCAGCAGGGGGACGATCGCGTTACCGTGTCTTCCATTCACCCACTCAAATCCTGGAATACCATGAAGATCAACTGGTTGATGCTGGATCAACTGCAAAAACTACTGGATTATTGGAAACATTAAAAGCAGGACAATGGCTGGATGTACACGGCTTTCGTGCCAGATTGACAGCAGCAAGGCTTTCTCATCCACAAATTGATAATCTCTACGCCCTCCAATCAGCACGCATCAAGTTTATTCCCTTCCAGTTCAAACCTTTACTGCGTTTCTTACGTGCTGACCAGCCCCGCTTACTAATTGCTGATGAAGTTGGTGTTGGGAAAACTATTGAAGCTGGTTTAATACTACGGGAACTTCAAACCCGCCAACAGCTAGACAACATTCTGATTGTTTGCCCCAAAGCCCTCGTTAACAAATGGCGAGCTGAAATGCGCCGTTTTGATGAAGATTTTCGACCACTGACTTCAGAAACTTTTTCCTATTGCCTGCGGGAGACTGATTTAGATGGCATTTGGCCTTTGCAGTATTCACGCGCCATAGTCCATTTGGAACTCCTGAGAATTGATAAATATCTCAAGGGAATGAAGGGGCGACGGCCTAGCCCCGGATTAATGACACTTAATCCATCCCCCCGCTTTAGTCTGGTTATTGTTGATGAAGCACATCATCTTAGAAATACAGGGACTAGCTCTCATGAAGTAGTGAAATTTCTTTGCGACATTAGTGAAGCTGTGATATTTCTTTCCGCTACTCCTTTGCATCTTGGCAATCGCAACCTCTATACATTGCTCAATCTGCTACGCCCAGACCTGTTTCTTGATGAGACAGTGTTTAATGAAATGGTGCAGCCTAATCAGTATCTCAATCAGGCTATCCGGCATATTCGTAATCACGCTCCTGAAGATACTTGGCAAACTTCAGCACTCCAAGCATTGCGAGATGCTGCAACAACAACTTGGGGTGAGCAGGTACTCAGCCAAGATCCTCGATTTATGGACTGGTATCAAAAGTTTAGGGGTGGGGTAACGTTTACTGATGCAGACCGAATTAATTGTCTGCGGGATTTAGAAGAAGTGCATTCACTAGCTCATGTAATGAATCGTACTCGTAGACGGGACATTGGGAGATTTACAATTCGTGAGCCACACACGATTTCTGTACCCTTTACACCGGAACAGGAAGAGTTTTATCAGGCGTTGATTGAATTTCGTCGAGAAATGCTTTCTTTAGACTATGAAGAACAAGTAATACGGCTGATCACCGATACTTTAGAGCGTCAGGCGGCGAGTTGTTTGCCAGCCCTTGTACCTACACTCAATAAATTTATCTTGACTGGCAAATTTGCACTCTCTGATATTAGTGACGACATTGAAACAGAGGATGAGGATACTAAACTTCTCCCCTATTTGCTGGAGAAAGCCAAAAACCTGCGTAGCCTATCTGCTGCCTTGCCACCAAATGATCCAAAGTTAGAGCAGTTATTAAAAATAATAGAAGAAACATTAGAGGGTAAGGGTTCTGGCAAAGTATTGGTTTTCTCGTTCTTTTTGCATACCTTGGCTTATCTGCAAAAGCAACTGCAAGGTGCTGGTTACAGAGTAGAAGTAATTACTGGAAAGGTGGAAGATGCAAAAAGAGAACACTTACGAGAGCGATTCCGCTTGCCCCGCGACAACCCAGATGCACTCGATATCCTTTTATCTTCTGAGGTAGGTTGTGAAGGACTAGATTATGAATTTTGCGATCGCTTGGTAAATTACGATATACCCTGGAATCCTATGCGGATTGAACAACGCATTGGACGAATTGACCGCTTTGGTCAGCAAAGCGATAAGGTACTCATATTTAATTTTGTCACACCAGGCACTGTTGAAGAACGCATTTTCTTCCGTTGCTTTGAACGATTGGGCATCTTTCAAGACACAATTGGGGATTTAGAGGAAGTGCTGGGAGATGTTGTACAAGATTTAACTCGTGTGGCACTTGACCCCAAACTCAGCCCCGAACAAGCTGAACAGAAAGCACAACAAATGGCAGACAATGTACTCCGCCTAGCAGAAGAACAGCATCGCCTGGAAGCAGAAGGTGGTTCATTCTTGGGGCTTGATGAGGGGTTTACTTCGGATATTGACACGCTAGTTGCTCAAGACAAATTTGTTTCTGCTGATGATTTACGCCAGCTGATTGAAATGTTTGTGGAACAGCCGACATTGGGAGGACAAATTACTGTTGATAGTCGGCATTCAGGACTCCATCGGCTACGCCTGAACAAAGATGGACGAGGGGAACTGCTTAAAAAAGTGCGATCGCTCAAACAGTCAGACCGTTCCACAGTTACTTTCACACGTTGGCTCGAAGGTAACGATCCTTATTGGCTACTCACCTTTGACCAGAAAACTGCTCTCGAACAGAGGGAGATTCCATTTATCACGCCGATTCATCCTCTAGCACGGGTGGCGATTTCTCATTGGGCGACTATAGATGAGCCACTCGTCACGCAAGTTGCTATTTATGATAATACAGTGCCACTAGGACAGTACCTTTTTGTTTGTGATCTTTGGGAAACGGTGGCTGTGCGCCCAGAAGTGCGACTAGTAGGAAATGCTTGCAATCTTGATAAATTGTGTTTTGCACCCGAAGTTTCAGACGCCCTAGTGCGATTGTTGAGCCACGCTGTACAACCAGCAGAATATGTTAACTTCCCAACTTCTTTAGTCGATTCTGGTATTCAACAGCTTGATGAAACTGTACACCAGTATCGCTTGAAAGAACTAAGTAAGTTACGAGAGAGAAACAATACGTTATTAAATTGCAAACTTGCTAGCCTTGATGCTTACTACCAAAATCGTATTCAGCGCGTAGAGAATGAATTAAATCAGGCTAAAGAAGAGCATATTATTCGGATGAAAGAGTCGGAGCGATCGCGTATTCTACGAGATTACGAAAGCAAGCGTTCTGATTTAGAAAATCGCAGTGAAGCAGACATTATTAGTCAGCGAGTTGCCGTAGGAATTTTATTAGTACAAGGGGTGATCACAAATGGTTAGCAATTACAAACAAATTACAGAAGAAAATATTAGAAGATATGGTACTGATATAGATGAGTATGGGCCTGTCTTTCTTACTAGCTTGTACAGTGACAAAACGCACTTTATTTATGAATTACTTCAAAATGCAGAGGATGCAGGAGCTACAAAAGTAATTTTTAAATTATTTAATGACCGCCTTGAAGTTTATCACAATGGTAGATTATTTACAGAAGCAGATGTTGGCAGAATTTTATACCTTCCTCATAGGTCAAGAAGCACTTTGGAAAGAAGAAACACATAGAAAAAATCCACCACTATTGAACAAACCTTTCATCAGGTTACAAAATAATAAGCACGTAACACCATTTGACTATCATACTAAAAAACCAAATGCCTATTTACCAACTGATGTACCAACAAGTAAACCAACTGTTAAAGTAGAAATTGTTGCAATTCCAGAAGCTAAAACATTTTTAGAAAGACTAGGTTTAGAAAAACCTAGTAGTTATACAGAAGTACGTGATCATATTATTCGTAAATACAAAGTATTAAAACAAATTGATGAAGAACAAAATAAAAAGGATATTCAAATAATTGAGGATGCTTTACAAGCATCGTCTTCTACAGAAAGAAAACAGCTTATAGAACAACTAAAAGATACACCATTTCTACTATCTATCAATGCAAAAACAAATAAACAGGAATATCAACCACCTGAAAAAATATATTTTCGTTCCCAGAGTTTAGAAATGTACTTTGAAGGTAATGAAGCAGCTTGGTTTCTAGATAATAATATTTCTATTGACCGTGAACTGCTGATTGAGCTAGGTATTAGTGAGACAGTTCGTTGTTATTATAGTTCTCCTAATGCTCATGGTTACGTTATTATTTCTGACAGTAAAGGTAATCATAAACGAGGTATTAAAGGATTTGATCCTAACTTTTCTATTGATGGTTTAGCTCATGCCTTAGAAAATCCTACATACGATAAGTCATCATATATATGGAATTATTTGTTGTTACCTAACCGACAAAAACTGAGTGGAGTAATAGAATCATCTAAACGTGTAACCTACCAAGATGCTCAAAAAGAAAAATGTTTTTCCAAAGTATGGCATCAAGTTTCTACCCAAAAATGGCTTCCTAATTCCCTACTAAAATTGTGTCAACCTAACACTTTATCTCTTGATGATGTATCTAAGGATTTTATTAGAGATGAAAAAGATGAGGATCTTGCAACTTGTATAGGAGTCAAACCAAGGGCTTCTCTGCTAGAAGAAGCTAAAAGAATAGGAATATTACCCGAACTCCTTGATTACCTAAGAAAAAACCCACGCACGCAAAAGCTCTGGGTTGAAAAGTTAATTAAAGGTGCATCATCTGAAGAAACACGAAACAATGGAACAGGATCAATAACAACATCTAGTAATGGTACTTCGCCAGAACCAGAAACACCTAGCATTGACTACAGAACTGCTCTTAAAGAAGTATTTTCACGCCCTGGTAAAACTGAATTAAATGAAGCTATAGAATCAAGTTCAGTTCCTAATCCTGAAGCGCGTTTACAGAAAATACAAGATAGTATTCGCAATGATAAAGAGAAAGAACCATCCATCATTGAAAGATTCAAGAAAATTGAATCTAAGAAATGGGAAGGTAAAAATAATAATATACGAACTGACCTAAAGGCAATATACGACGGTAAATGTCAAATTTGTTACGAAACTTTCCCGAAGCGAAATGGCGAACCATATTTTGAGGGAGTGTATTTAGTTTCTTACACAAAAGCAAGATGGATTGATAATCTGGGTAATGTTCTTTGCTTGTGTCCCACCTGTTGCGCTAAGTTCAAACATGGTTCAGTCGAGCTAGGAAATGATATTGAAGAGCAAATTAATTCAATTCCAAAAACAGGAGGAAAACTACACATTAAACTCTGTGGGCAGGATACATACATCACATTTTTGGAAAAACACATAATGCCACTTCAAGGATTGTTAAAGGAGGCGATAGGTTCAGAAAATTAGTAAATTAGTGGTGATAAACAACATACTTAAGTAAAATTACTTAAAATTTGCGTACAATCTAAAGCCAATATAGATTACAAATTGTATAGTAAGGTGAATTGTGTCAGTCAGAACAGAATTGCTACTCAATCTCAGACAGGAAGTTCTTGGCCCCAGAGAGTCTTGCTATGAGGTACTGCCCAGCCAGCAAGATCCACGCAATGAATTTATCACTGGTGTCCTCATTCCCAGGGATGCCAGCGATGAAGATGCTAAAGAGATTGAGGGGGAAGCAGAAATATTAGGGACTGGAATGGACGACTATGGCGAGGATGAATCAGATCAAGATAGTCCTGTAGCTGCTGCTGCACCCGTCTTAGATCCAAAATCACAACCTCGTTCTTTAGGTATTTCTTTTATTGTTAGTGCTACGAAAGGGATTGAACCAACAATAGAAATTTGTGCAACTTGGGCGCGATATCGTTCTGAGAGGAATCCCCAAGGAAATCAGGTCTTTAAGCGAATTCCCAATTTTTATATCACCCCTGAACCGATTTCTATCACAAACAACTTAACGATCTCCGAAATTGACGCAGTTAAAATTACAATTCGGAGTGTTCCTCGCTCTGATAACACCTACAAAGTATCAATTTACCTAGTTAATGAGACTTCTTTAATTGACCCACTGAGTGAGTCGGGAAAGAGACGCTTTGAGACTGGCGACCTAATTTTTCAACCTCAAATTCGGGTTGTGACTGGAGAAAATGCAAAGCTTTTGCCTTTTGATAGTTTTCAGCCTTCTGATGAGACTCCTGAACTCGGAAGTCTTCAGGAAGAAGACGAGTCATTAGAATTGATATACCGAGAATATCTTGCCTATGCGCGGGGTCACTTGTGTGCAGCCATTTGGAAAGAAATAGACCCTGAGCGCCCCTGTAAAGAAGAAAATTTACTGCAATGGATTGATGGTTTTCCTGTACAGTTTAAATGTGGAAAACAGCAATGGCAGAAGTTTAGTCTGCCAGACTGTAGAACAGAATATGTACCTTGCTACCCAGTTGAATCCCCTGCAATTGATTGGGAATCTGAAATAGAACAGATTCCAGACCTAAATACTGCTACCCTGGCACAAGCATGGAATTCAACCGTAATGCGTGCAGCATTACAGCCTCTAGTTGACGGTTATGCAGCCTGGATTCATCAACAACCAACTACGGTCAGTCAATTAGAGCCTAGATATCATCGAGCCGCTAATCGACATCTGGAAAACTGTCGCATAACTCAGCAGCGAATACAAGAAGCTATTGAGTTAATTATTCAAAATGAAGAAGTAAGACTGGCTTTTTGTTTTGCCAATAAAGCGATTAATCTTCAGGCATCTTGGAGAAGGCCAGGACATGATTTTACCTGGAGACCTTTCCAGCTAGCATTTATTCTAATGAATATCCCGGCGATCGCTAACCCTTTACATCAAGATCGCCAAACTTGTGACTTACTAGCTTTCCCAACAGGTGGTGGTAAAACTGAGGCATATTTGGGTCTAGCTGCTTTTACACTGGGATTGAGAAGATTACGATCTGGTCAAGATTCGTCCAAAGAGCGAACTGGACAGGGCGTGAGTGTAATTTCTAGATATACCCTGAGATTATTAACAATTCAACAATTTCGTCGCGCTTTAGGGTTAATCGTTGCTTCCGAAGTGCTACGAGTTGAAAACTTAGGAATGGGTTCTCCAGTTGGATGGCGACCGAAGGATTGTCAGCGAAGCGACCATCATATTTGGGGAATAACTCGGTTCTCTGTTGGACTGTGGGTAGGTGGTAGCGTAACCCCTAATCGCTTGAAAGATAAATATTCTAATGGTTCTCCTCTGTTAGGTGCTATTTCAGCATTGGAAGGCAAAACAGGAGTAGAAGGTGACCCAGCTCAGATTCTTAACTGCCCTTGTTGTGGGTCAATCCTAGCCATACCAAGAGACGGATTACTTGGAGGAAAAACACACATAATTTATTTAGTTATGCAGGGAGCAGTTGCTAACCCATCAATTTCTCACCAAACAGAAAACTGGGAAGAACTTGAATCCGAACCGATTTTTTCTTCTGTTCCTATCGTCAATTCTAGTAACTATATAACCCTTTCCCTAAGTCTGAACATAAAAAAAGGATCAAAACTTTCAGTAGGGAAGCTGGAGGGATGGTGGAGAGATAAAATTCAGCCCCAGTTTAACTCTTTAAATTTAGTCCCTTTTAGAATCAGCCGACCTGGATATTTCAAGAGAATTTATATAGGAACAGGCAAAGGAAAAGAAAATGTAGAGAACTTTGAAATATATTGTCCCTATCCAAATTGTGAACTTAACAGCCAAAAAGTTTGGAATGAAAAAGTTCCTCTTGAATTTAATAAAAAATGTGATAAACAAACTATTGCTGCTGATAAGTTTGTCTGGGAAAAACCTCTTGAAGCCTTCAAAGGCTACACCAACTTATCCTCAAGCTTCTCCTCAAGAATTCCAATTTCAGCCTATACAGTTGATGATCAAGTTTATTCCCGTATTCCTTCACTGTTAGTAGCTACAGTTGATAAGTTTGCCCGTTTAGCCTTTGAGCGAAGAGCAAGTGCGCTATTTGGAAACATCAATCATTACAATAGCAGGTCTGGTTTTTATCGTGATAATGCAGTGGCTAGCGAGCCTAAAAGCCACAATAAAGCTGTAAATCCACTCCTGCCACCTGACCTTATTCTGCAAGATGAACTTCATTTAATAGAAGGACCACTTGGTAGCATGGTTGGGCTTTACGAAACAGCAGTTGATACTCTATGCGAACGAATGTATCAGGGTCAACTTGTCAGCCCTAAATACATTGCTTCCACTGCAACAGTGCGACAGTCTCAATCGCAAGTACAATGTTTGTTTAACCGCTCTGTTTTTCAATTCCCGCCTCCTGCTTTATCAGCGGACAACAGTTTTTTTGCTCGAACACCAAGGAATGTTCATCCATTAGAGATAGATGCTAATGGCAAGCATCCTAGTGGTCGCCTTTATGTAGCTGTTTGCGCTCCAGGTAAAGGCGCTCAAACTCCCATTGTTCGCATTTATTCATCAATGTTTCAGAGCATTGAGCAACTGAAACAGGCAGGATATAGCGATAGTGACTGCGACCCCTTTTGGACGTTGGTAGGCTACTTTAATGCGATTCGGGAATTGGCAGGTGCTGTCACACTTTATCGTCAAGACATTCCTGAACGACTGCGGCACAATGCAGACATTATGGAAGTGACCGGACGAGAACTAGAAGAAGCGATTGAACTTTCCAGTCGTATGGATTCTACTGAATTACCTGGTTTACTTAGCAGCCTGTCACTGCCATTACCAGATGCCAGAGATGCTGTTTTAAGTACTTCCATGTTCGGTACTGGTGTTGACATTGACCGCTTGGGTTTAATGGTGGTCAATGGTCAGCCAAAAACTACTTCATCTTATATCCAAGCTACAGGTCGTGTAGGTCGTTCAACTGGAGGGCTGGTGATTACTTTCTTTAGAGCCAGTCGTCCCAGAGACTTAGATCATTATGAATTTTTCACTGGCTATCATAGGGCGATTTACCGTTATGTGGAGCCGATTACAGTGACTCCCTTTGCCTCTAGAGCCAGAGAACGGGGGATGGGGCCAGTAGCAGTGGCATTACTGCGACAAGCTAGAACAATTCAGGGAGTAAATGTTGTATCTCAATGGGCGGCGGATGCTAGCCACATTGGAAATGCTCGTAACTCAGATGAGTTGAGATGTATCACCGAAGTTATTAAAAGGCGATCGCAAATTCAGCTAGAAACTCGTCGTCCACCAGAAGACCAAGTTAATGGCGAGGTGCAAAGAGGATTAGACCGATGGGAAAATATTGCACAACAAGAAAACAATTTGGAATATGTAGAGTACGCGATTAACAAGCCTCCTACAAAGTCTGTTGTGTTAGGAGATGAGCAACATCAGCAACAAGGTTTTACATTTGTCTTTCGCAACTCTCCCCAGTCTTTGCGTGAAGTCGAATCCATGACGCGCTTTGGCTCTATTTCAATGAATCAGCAAAATCAAGCCAATCAAGGAAAAAGTTAAACTATGGCAAGTAAAGGTCAATCTTTGCGTCCTTCACAATACATTACCACCTTTGGACCAGGTAGTATTCTAGAAACACCAGATGGCCCAGTGGTGATTGCAGCACCAAGCCAATCCAAGTTATTTGATAATGGGCGCAGACCTGAAGATTATGAAATTACAGACTTGAGGCTCTCCCAAACCTTACTCAATGGCAATAAAATTTTCTATATTCCCTCCAATGCTGATTTAGGAAAACCTGAAAGCATTTCAGTTTACCAAACTTACCATTTTCCCACTTGGTCTTTATGTACAAAACATGGGATTCTCTATCAACATAGAAGAGAGGAAAAAGTTGGTTGCCCAAGTTGTGGACAACTACAAAATTCTTATAAGGCTTGGGATAAATCTCGTGAGGAGGCAGTCAGATTTGTTCTAGCTTGTTCTCATGGACATCTGAATGAAGTCCCGTGGCGCTCACTGATAAAACATAAACGCGAATGTCAGGGAGCAGACTTTTACAAATGGGAAGGGGGTGGAGGTGCGATCAGAAATATACAGATTATCTGTCCCAATTGTGGCGGAGCAGAAAATTTTGGGAAAGCTTACTCTAGAGAATTTCAATGTAGTGGTAGATTTCCAGAACGAAGAGAAGATCCAGCAGGATGTGAGAAACGAGCCAAAATTATTCAGCGTGGTGCTGCTAACTTAAGGGTGTCTGAACTCCGAACTGCCCTAACAATTCCACCACTGGATACCGCCCTACATCGCTTACTACAAAGTCGAGCTATTCTTGCTGCTTTGCCTATCAATATAGAATCAAAATCTCAAATTGTCCAGATGTTGGATAAATTGGTGGAAAGACGACTTTTAGACCCAACATCTGCTGAAACTATTAAGCGATACAGTGAACGAGAAATCCTTGATGCTGTCAATGATGTTCTTAATGAACAAACAAGACAACACAACGCAACTGAAGAAAACCTGAAACAAGAAGAGTTTAAAAGTCTGAGTAACGCTGCTTGTTATGGCGCTCCACCGCATCGTTCAGATAAACCAGGTGGTCCAAATCAGTTTGAAGTTTACCACGAAAATGTGGAGACATTCACGTTAGATTCAGGACGAATTTTACGGGTTACACCCCTTAGTCGCTTGCGGGTGGTAATGGTACAGGTTGGTTATACACGACCGATTAGCACAGATAAGGATGATCCACAGCCTAAAGTTGTACCTGTTGAGTATAGACCACCTGATGAAAGTATCGCTTGGCATCCAGGTGTTGAGTTATTTGGTGAAGGTATTTTTTTAGATTTGATATCTACGGAAGAACCAAAAGGCATTTCAGAACATTTTCCTTTAAAAGGGTCGGCTTATAGTCGTTGGTTGTCAGCTTATAACTCGACCGATGGCTACCGAAAAATTAAGGCTATGCCGGGATCTCAAACAAGTTATTTACACCCTGTTTTTGTCTGGTGGCATACACTAAGTCATCGTTTAATTACAGCACTATCAGTGGATTCTGGTTATTCGTCAGCAGCTATTAGGGAACGAGTGTACACCTACACGGAAAATAATAAGACCGTTGGTGGTTTACTACTTTATACAGCCCAATCTGGAGGGGATGGTACATTGGGAGGACTAATCGGTTTAGTGCCTCATTTTGAACGTATTCTTAAGTCTGCCCTACGCAATGTAGATGCTTGCTCTAATGACCCAATTTGTATTGAAGAAGAATTTGGAGAAGATAGAGTTAATGGCTCTGCTTGTTATGCCTGCCAGTTCATTTCTGAAACTTCTTGCGAACACAGAAATACTTTACTTGATAGGCAGTTGCTACTGGAAAATTTACCATGACTCATGTAACTATATTTACATATTTACCTTGGATGGAGACAGGGATATGCTCAGTTAAATCGATTTTGAAAGATAGAGGTTAACACTATATCTAAGTGCTTTGATAGTATTATCACTTTTCTATCTATAATTATTGCCAATTTAACTAGCTAATGACTTGCTTTGTAAGCCTTGATCTGCTCAACAATAGGTCTGGCGATCGCCTCAGCCAAAAAAGGGGGTACAGAATTACCAACTAACTCAAACATCCTAGTCATAGGCGCATCAAATACAAAGTCATCAGGAAAACTTTGAAGTCTAGCAGCTTCTCTCACAGAAAGGCTTCTAGTTTGAGTTGGATGAATATAAGCTAAACAATCTCTTTGCATATGTGCAGTTAATGTCCATGAGGGTTCATTCCACTTCAAACGTTTATACTTATCATTAAAAATATCAGAGCGATAGCGTCTAACTGATTCGGGCAAGTCTCTATATTTACCACCTTGAGTCAACATTTCAAATATAGCTAGGTCTTTTTCGTTATGAGCGCGACATATATGATTCATAACACCCTCTCCCTGTTGTTTTCTAATCCTCATCTTCTCTTGATACTCAGACTGGGGCGGACAATTATATGGCATTTCAACGTCAACCTGCTTTGGTCCCGAAATTTTACTCCTCAAAGCCATAGATACAGGTTTAAGTTCTGGTAAGTCTCCAATAGCATCTCCTACTGAAATTGGACGGACTATATTTCTTTGAGGGAACTCAAAACTCAGGTTGGTATTTTTGCGCTTACCAACAATAAACAGGCGTTTTCTAAGTTGAGGAACACCATAATCAGAGGCAATTAATACCCTTGGTTCAAAAAGGTCATAACCTGGATAATCATGCTGATGAACAGGTAATCCCTTTTCTAACTCTCGAATAATCGTTGGAAATATTTTATTGCTTTTAAGTGTATTGACATTTTCAATTACAAAAAAAATAGGCTGATAATAATTTAAAAAATCAATAAATATTTTGTATAAGAAGTTCCTTGGATCATTTCTTACCTTTAATTCAGGATCATTTCCTCGCTGTCGTTCTAAAGACTTCATTTTACCAATACCAACAACTGAAAATCCTTGGCAAGGTGGTCCTCCAATTAAAATATCAACTTCACCTGGTTTAATCGGAAGCTCTAAAAAATCAACATTTCTGACATCTTGAGCATCCAGTTCCAATTTACAGTTCGGAAAATTTCTATGATGTGTCCTGATAGCATGTGGATTATTGTCAATTCCTCCCAGAATTTGACAGCCAGCATTCTGAAAACCTAAACTCATTCCACCTGCACCGCAAAAGATATCGAGTACAGTGGGATATTCAATTTTCATCTGAACTTTCTTTGACATTCACGCTGAATTTTATGTATTTTTTTGACCAGATCAGATTATTATATTTTTATTTCCTTTCATCGGTAAAAATAAAAATAGAATTTTTTTTGAATGTTTAAAACAAATTACCATTGAACAAGCTACAAATTAACCAGAATAAAAGGGTTGCAATTCAAGACAACCACCGCCCAGCTTGAAAAACCGCACGCTTTCCGAAGGTAGTGGGAGAGATTGTAGCTTTCATGCAAGTCCAAAGAGCGCCAAAACACCACAACCTTTACTGTATAAAAATGCGTTTAATCGACTAAAACAGCCGCCTTGTGGTTCTGCCAGAAGGTAGAACCACAAGGCGGGCATCTACGGCAACATACGGATGATCGCAATCCTGCTAGAGTTAATTTTAGATTTTTGCGTACTCAAATACTTAGTCAACTAGTACAGAACTGCCAGAGTGACGAAGACAGTGTTTTGATTTTTGCGTACTCAAATATCCAAAAAACTAAAATGGACAATCAACCACCAAACTCAGGTACAGTAATTAATAAAATCGAAATTTTAAGTTTTTGCGTACTTAAAATTTCAGATTTTTAAAATTTCAAGTTTTCAGCAGTTTAAAAGTTTACTGCCTGGAGGTATCATGATTATCACAGTCGCTTCGTTCAAAGGAGGGGTGGGCAAAACTACAACAGCCGTCCACCTAGCAGCTTACTTACAAACCAAAGGGGAAACATTACTGATTGATGGCGACCCCAACCGTTCTGCTAGCGGTTGGTCAAAACGTGGCGCTCTGCCCTTCAAAGTGATTGATGAGCGGCAAGCTGCAAAGTATGCGAAGAATTACCAGCACATTATCATTGACACCCAAGCAAGACCGGAACAGGAAGATTTAGAAGCACTTGTGGAAGGATGTGATTTACTTGTGCTTCCCACTACCCCGGATGCTTTATCACTTGATGCCCTGATGCAGACTGTTACTACTCTCAATTCGTTAGGTGCTGATAAATTTCGCATCCTTATTACTCGCGTTCCACCTAAACCCCGGCGAGATGGAGAAGAAGCAAGGGCAATGTTAACTGAGGCTGGATTACCTCTATTTAAGGGTAGTATCCGTGATGCAGTTGCCTTTCAAAAAGCCGCGTTAGCTGGTGTACCAGTTAACAAAATTTCTGACCCACGCGCCAAAATTGCTTGGCGAGATTATCAAAGCATCGGTCAGGAGGTGATGAAGTGAGCAAATTCAAAGGTATTTTGGATGCAGCAAAGGGTCGTGAACCTGAACCGGAGCCAGAAAATCAAAGCCAGGAAACAGAAATTCAATTGCCAGAAGTTCAACAACCTGAAAAGGTAGAACTCAAGCCAGTTGCCCAATTGCAAACCGAACCGCCAAAACGGGGACGACCCAAAGCCAAACGCTCTGACCCTGACTATGAGCAGGTAACTGCTTACATTAAAAGAAATACTCACACAGCAGTCAAAATTGAACTGTTAAAGTCCAGTCAGAATGGCGAAAAGCGGGAGTTTAGCCAACTTGTTCAAGATTTGCTAGAGCAATGGCTAAATTTGCGTACCTGAAATTTCAGATACTCAAAAACTTGAAAAGTTAAATTTTTAGATATTTGAGTTTTTGACTATGTGACTTAAAGGCGATGCCTACGGCGGTAAACTACGCAGTCCAGTAAAAGCTGAATGTGGCGATGCTTGTTGGTAAGCAAGTCACTGCGCGTCTATGTATGGCTTGCACTGCTTCTCAAAATCCTTATGTTGAAGAAAAATCCATCTGGGAGGTACTGCCCCTCCTATATCTGTGTTATCAGCACAGCGCCTCACTTTTCGGCTTCAGGTGGAAGGCGGAAGATGGAGGAATTGAACCCCCAGGTATTACCCTGCTCTAGTTTTCAAGACTAGTTGCCCTCCCTTGAGCAGCATCTTCCATATAAACAAGGGGTATCTGAGGAGACTTGAACTCCCTAATGACTGGTTCCACAAACCAGCGCCGCGACCGCTTTGGCTTCAGATACCAAAGTGGATACAGGTCGGATTTGAACCCGCTACTTCCTCTTTGTAAGAGAGGCACTCTCCCAACTGAGTTACAGGGCTAAGAAAGCGATCGACGAGATTTGTAGCTTGCTTCCCGCAGGGTACTCGTACCTAGAGTTTGGAAGACTCAAATGCTGCTATTACACCACAATCGCATTGAAGCTGGTGACAGGAGTTGAACCTGCAACCTACTGATTACAAATCAGTTGCTCTGCCAATTGAGCTACACCAGCACTAATTTGGTGACGGGGGCAGGAGTTGAACCTGCCGATGTTCAGGTTATGAGCCTGACGAGCCACCGTTGCTCCATCCCCGCATATTCACCAATACCCCTGACTGGATTTGAACCAGCAACTTCCAAATTTTAAGTTTGGCACCTCTTCCACTTGGGTTACAGGGGCAAAATTTAGTGGGCGCTACAGGGGTCGAACCTGTGTCAGCCTGATTAAGAGTCAGGAGCATAACCGTTCTGCCAAACGCCCAAGATTGGATGGGTCGCCCAGGGGTTGAACCTGGATGAATCCGCTTAAAAGGCGGCTGCATACCCGCTCTGCCAACGACCCAATTTGGTACTCCCGACAGGAATTGAACCTGCAAAAATTCCGTCCCTCAAACGGAAGCGTTTACCAATTTCGCCACAGGAGTATGGTTGGGCAAATGCCCAGTACCCTTGGTGGGAGTTGAACCCACAAAATCTGGTTTCTAAGACCAGCACGTTTGCCAGTTTCGTCACAAGGGCAAATGGTCGGGATGGTAGGATTTGAACCTACGGCTCCTTGTCCCCAAAACAAGGCTTCTAGACCACTGAATTACATCCCGATATTGGTACTCCTGACGGGAGTTGAACCCGTACACAGACTGTTTTTGAAACAACCGCCTCTTCCAATTGGGCTACAGGAGTATACATAGGCTGGGAAGGAAGGAATCGAACCCTCAAACTTCGCATTCAAAGTGCGACGGCTTTGCCTGTTTGCCTACTTCCCAATAAATGGCTGCCTCAGCAAGAGTCGAACTTGCAACCTCGCGGTTAACAGCCGCTTGCTCTGCCATTGAGCTATGAGGCAATGTGCCAGTCCCCCAGATCCGGATTGAACGGATGACCTCCTGTTCTTCAGACAGGCGCTACTACCAACTGAGCTACCGGGGGATAAGGCGAGAACGGAGAGACTTGAACTCTCAATCTTCAGTTTCGTAATCTGAGATGTTATCCAGTTACACCACGTTCTCATAAGGCGGAGAGAGAGGGAGTTGAACCCACAGTGAGATGATGAATCTCACAACTGTTTAGCAAACAGCTTGCCCTGCCAATAGCAATCTCTCCATAATGGGCCGGGCTGGAATTGAACCAGCAACACTGAACGCGGCGGTTTTACAGACCGTTACCTACACCAATAGGTGAGCCGACCCAAAAGGTAGTGCAGACGGGACTTGAACCCGCTAATTACACGCTTGAAAGACGTGCCGCTCGGCCACTTCGCTTCTGCACCATGTATACCGTGTAAGTTAAAAAAGCTGTTGATTCACACACAGGAATTGAACCTGCATAGACTGTTTTAGAGACAGTTGCCTTACCATTAGGCGAGTATGTAAGCTTTTTCGGTCAGGACACGGCAACGCACAGACTAGGATTTGAACCCAGAACAACAGTTTTGGAGACTGTGGTGTTGCCGTTACACCATCTGTGCATTTGGTCGCAGTGGTGGGAGTTGAACCCACATCGACCAAGTTATGAGCTTGGAGCTTTGCTATTAAGCTACACTGCAATATTTGGAGTCCAGGGTGGGATTTCAACCCACGATTGTCGGTGTTGCAAGCCGATGCCTTAAACACTTGGCGACCTGGACAATTTGGAAGCCTTGACGGGAGTTGCACCCGCTTCTCCTTGACTGAGAATCAAAGCGACTTGTCTATTTGTCCACAAGGCTACACGGGGATGATGAGATTTGAACTCACGATCTTTCGCTCGACAGGCGACTGCTTTAAACCGGACTAAGCTACACCCCCACGTTGGATGGCAATTATTTAATTTTCAAGGTTCAGAAGTGTTTGCGCTATGCCTTTTTGAGAGGCTGTAGTGCTTTACTACATTTATACTACATAACGTATTACAAAATGTCAAGGGCATACTACAAACTTTTTAAAAGAACTGAGAGGGCAGTGTTACGTAATCGAGCTTATTGCCCTCTCTGACTAGGTTTGAAGGTAATTACTCGTTCTCACTCAGGCGTTGTGCGTTCCAAAACTGTTCGGCAAACGCAATTGCTGGGTGAATTGGGGCTTTAGGCTTGCTTTTGAGTACCATTCCAGCTTCATGGGGTAAGCGATCGCTCTTTGTAGAGTTACAACGCTCACAAGCTGTCACAACGTTGTCCCAGGTATGTTGTCCACCTTTTGAACGGGGAATTACATGGTCAAGCGTTAGATGCTTGGTGTTACCACAGTATTGACAGGCGTGATTATCGCGTCTCAAAACCTCACGACGGTTGACAGGCGGGACTTTCCAATGCCGTTCCGGATTACCAACAGTCAAGCGAATGTGTTCAGGTACTTGTAGTACGACGCTGGGCGATCGCACTTCCCACTGCTTTGTAGTACCAAAATTCACTGATTCTGCTTGACCTGTGACTAACAGCACGATTGCTCGTTTGATGTTGATGCGTGCTAGTGGTAAGTAGTTCTTGGAGAAAACCACAACTGAATTTTGTAATATGTGTGGTTGCCCAAAAGGTGGTTGAGCTTCCATAAGTTAATTCACTCCTAAAAAAATAACCCCCGCCTCTGGTTATCAGGTGCGGGGGTCACGTAGTTGATACTTTTTGACCTATATCGGTGCTAGAAAACACTTGCACCTCCCGCTTTGGATAAGTTGATCTAGATTCAGCCATCCGGTAATCGCTTCAAAAATACTTTCACGCTGCAATTTACTGCCGACAAAACAATACATTTCCTCAAACGCAAACAGCGCGAATACTCTGCCTAAACCCTTGTTGGGTCGGCAATGTATCACGCTGCTAATGGTTGAGGAGAATCTGCTTATCATTGAAGGTTTGTAGTATTTGTAATTGGGACTTATATCAATAATACAGTTGTAGTATGCGATTGTCTACTGCCCTCTGATCCAGCCTGTGGTTTTGGTGCATTTTTCCTGAAAGGATCACTTTTTCTAGACTCAAAAGCAAAGGCGATCCAGTCTATGGTTGCGATCGCCTTTGTTCAGATGCGTACTTGGATGTAGAAGAGTTGGGTAATGTTTTTGAGAGTTTATGGATGGACTCTCAGGGAACTCTAATTTTTTAACTCTGGGAATAACAGCTACATCTGTCAAGTTGACAGAGTTACTAAGTGTGGTGAGTAGTGGTGACACTACTTCTTGGTAGAAGATGCCCAGTTTCTTCAACCGCAAAAATTCCACACTTAGACATTGTAAACAGAGTGTTAATTACACCTGTTACTAAAGCTGGCTTGGCAGTTTCCAAGGCCACCAAGCCAGCAATTCAACAAAAACTAAAGCAAAAGGTTACTGCAATGAATAGAAACACTAGAAACTTACAACTTAATGATAAGTCAAAGCACCGGAGAGGTTTTCTTTGGAGGCTTCGACAGCTATGTAGGTTTTGGCATCCCATCTTAGGGGCTGTCATAGCGATCGCTTCTCTAATGAAGTTGCTGTTTCACTAACAGGCGATCGTCTTATCTGGCGGATTCCGCCAGATACCTCAATGGATGCGTAGCTTGCCGCCGTAGGCATCGCTCAAAAAAACTCATCAAAAAGGCGATCGCACTGGATCGCCTTTTCTTCTAAGAAACTGATCCCTTTCCCTGCCTGGACAAGGTAAATCTGATAACCTTGGCAGCCGCTGTTCCCGCAAATAACTATACTTTGGCTCAAGAAATATTACGCGGTGTAGCACAGGCACAGCATGAGTTTAATGACAATGGCTTAAATGGTCGATTATTGGAAAGCGGAATATGCCTTCAAGACGTTCAAGTTAACAAAAGTAGTGATTTTCTCTAATCCTGATGATTCATACAGTTTTACTATCACAGGAGAAGTTAGTTAGCGTACAGCTACTAGTTATGACGCTACTCAAGCTTTTATTTGTACATGAATACTTGAGTGTTCATTTCCCTCCTATGAGGTGATGGAAGAGATTTAGCCAAAAACAACTGCGATCGCCTGTTTTATGGACTCAATCCTGACAAAAATTTTTGTGAGAACTCTATTGCTGGGAATAACAGTTAAGCCAAGTTGACAAAGTTAGTAAAGGAGGTGGTGATACTCAAAAAACAAAAACCCCATAACAGCAGAGGTGGGAATTTTAGTTTTAGAAGGAGGTGGTTATCTTTGCTCACTAAACGCTCTTTTTCATCCTGTTACATCAGTTAAAGCTGGTCTGGCGGCCTCGGAAACTACCAAACCAGCATCAAACAAAACTATTTCAAAGGTAAAAGTATGTTTACACCAAAACAGTCTCATCATAAGTCAACTGCCATCATCATTGTTGGTGGTCTAGTTGCTCTAGGTGCGCTTTGGGTTGTGGGGTCTTCCAATTGTGGAAGTTCTTTAGACTTCAACCTGTTACCGTCTCCTAATGTTCAAGTTAAAAAGGAGGCTTGTTTACCAGTTAAATAACTAATGTAGGCGATCCAGTTATGCTAACTGCGATCGCCTTTATCCTCCAAGAAAATAGTTAGTTGAGTGCAGCAGCGATCGCCCTTCATCCTCTAAGAAAAAGTTCTAATTTTCTGGAACTTTCAATCTAGGCGGTGTAGTCCTAATCAGAAAAGCGACTTATAAATAACTTCTATAAATAGCCCTTGGGGAATATAACCCCATCCAAAGCCCAGTCACGACGACCGGGTTTTTTGGTTTTGAAGCGATGTGAAAAGCGGGCTGTGACGCTCGACGACTCGGTTTAGCTTCTCTACCAGACGCTACTCGCGTTCGCTATCGGTGACGCTTTGACGTTATTCTTCATTATTGCCGTATGTCACACAAGGACTATCAATTACAATTGCACTTTGGAATGAATTACAGAAAATGACGGTAGAACAATTAACCCCAAATTCTTCTGGGTGAATGCACTCTATCGCTCCTTCTACTAAGGCATGGAAAGCACAATCATTGCAGATAGTCTGACATTCGCCCACTGTCATTGCTCCTCTATTAAATTAGAACAAGTAATGACTTAATTATCCAATCAAAACCTCGGCAGCACTGTACCCGTGCCCGCGTCTTTCTTCGTGCGGACATAAGCCTTTGTTGTATCGGTTTTACTGTGCCCCAACTGGTTTTGCACCTCAAAAACATTTTTATGCTCGACTGCTCTTGTCGCGTGAGAATGGCGTAACCAGTGACATGAAAACTTCACCTTTGCCACCTCGGAGATATCCTGAATCAACCTTTTTATTGCCCGATCGCTCAACGGCAACCCCTTTTTTGCTGGGTCAGGTGACATATTCGCAAACACGGGCATCTTATCACTAGCCATCCCCCGGTACTTTTTGAAAACGAGCGAAGTCTGATGGTCTAAGCCAATCTCGCGGTACTTGCCACCTTTGCCTCGGAACTTAATCGTATAGTATCCCCGGTTTCTATCCTCTGGTGTCGGGTCGGGATACCACTGGAAATTATGCCAATATAACCCCGGATAATCTTCCTTGGGTTGGCCCGGTTCATCACCCGGAACCGTCACGCGACCCACTTCACCAACCCGCATCCCACTGTAAAAAATCAAACTAAAAACTAGCCAATACTTACCCCCCAACTGCTTGGCTGCATCAGCTAGCTTCTTCATCTCGAAATCTTCTAGATATCGCTCTGCCTTCGGTAAATTACTGAAATTGTCGTAATTTATACTACTTGCAATATTCCGCAAAAAATAGCCAATACTCTCCCCACTCCCATAACTCCAGAGCGATCGCAATATCAGCACTCGGTTACTTTTAGTATAAGGGGAAACCTCACCCCAGGAAGCAATAAATTCTAGTAACAATGGTTGCTGTAGCAATCTTAAATCAGGTATACCTTGATTCCGTACCCAATCAAGCAATTTTTGACCAAATCGGTAGTATTTTCGTTTAGTTTGTTCGCGGTTTTGGCTTCCAGCCCAAGCCAAAATTAACTCCTCATCATTACCCACCGCAGGCGTGCGGTAATAATATTGCCGAATTACCTCCTCTACCAATTCTGGAGTTACTTGAGCATTAGTGTTTTTAATTACACTTGGTTGGGGAGTAGCAGGCAGAATTTCTACAGAGCCAATCTCAATATTAGTAACATCCATCTGGTCTTTAGGGTTACGCGACCATAAAAATATAGCTTCCTGGAAGTGCTGTTTCAGGAAGCTTTTATATTCTACGACAGCGCAGTGAATATACTGCCCGCACTCTTCGTTAATAATTCCAAAAGCCTGCACAAAAGTAGCAAGATCCCTTCTAGGGTGAAAGACCCAAAACACGGCGGACGATTCCCGAACGGGTTTGTGCTTGAATCACCAATCCCTGATATGTTGATAGCATTGCTATCTACTTGATATCGATAGCTGTTGCTATCAATTGCGATATCACTATGTCTGACGAGAACAAACCCAGCGAGATGATCCGCGTACCCACTCCCCTGATTCCAGCAGTTAGGGAGTTATCCCGGCTGCACCGACAAGGACGAACAAGCGAGTTGCTTCACTCTTTGGATGAATTAATACTGGCGTTGGACAGTAACAGTAGAAGCGCCAACCCTACTTCCCAAACGATATTAGCTATTTGCGAACGACTGGATAAGCTGGAATCACAGAACTTCGGTGAATCTAATAGCAACGAAACTGGAGCAATCCATAATCTCGCCGATTTAGAACAAAAAATTGAGGGGATGACAGCCCGAATGACACAGTTTACCGAGGCGATTATTAAAATTCAAAATCATCTCAACAACCAACCAAGGCGGCAGAAGAAATCGTACTACAACAATTCATCCTATCAAGGGCATACTCCGCGAATCCAACCATTAACGGAAGAAGGTTTAGCTTCAAGACTTGGTTTAACGATAGAAACTATACGTGAACAGCGAATTAATCTGCATCCACCGCTTTTTGTGGCATGGTGCAAGGGCAAGGATAGATCAGGTATGGGCTGGGAATTTAACGAAAATACGGGGTTATATCATCCGGCAAGTTAAACGCTCTTTGAACAACTTTCGACCCTGCCTGCTCCGGAGTGCTACCACACCGCAATGGAAGTACGAAATTCGACAAGTGATCTCTTTTCTATGACTAGCACCAATTCAGAAATTGTTGAGCAGCTAAAACGTGCATCCGATGGTTTACTGTTCATGAGTGAGTCGGAATATCCATTTGAGGTTTTTCTTTGGGAAGGTATTGCACCTGCGACACCTGAAAAAGTTGTACAACAGACACATCATTCACAAGATACACCCGTTGAAATCGTGGGGGTTGACGATTTTTTCAAAGTAGCTACGACTCCTGAAGATTGGCACGGCGAAGAAGAGAAAGCAAGCGTCAACAAATTTCAAGCTCTTGTGCAAACACTGAAAGAAAACCTGAGCAATTTGCAGGTGTATCGCCTCGGACACAAAGAGGTTAATGTTTATATTGTTGGTCAAACCCTGGCAGGAAATTTAGCGGGTATTTCCACTCTTGTTGTAGAAACTTGACTTGCTTAAGGACTATCTACTTTGCTTTCAATAACTTCCTGAATATTTGGGGAAACATTAGAGAGAAAATCATAGCCTGTGAGTTTCTCTAATTCGTCAACACTGACCTTATAAGCTCTCCAGTCATTGTTGATTTCTTGTTCATTCGGTACGTTAACCGCGATGATCCGAGTACTGGCGGTAATACCGTCAAGTCCTGAGCCTGGGCTGTCTAAAACCACAATAATCTTCCAAGTTGATTTGGGAACTGTCACCTTACCCTTAAGAGGTTCGCCTTGGCCGCCAAAAGGCCCTGCAACAACATAAAGTTCTTTGCCAAGGCTTACCAGCTCTCGACAATAGTCTTCTAAATTCCCCCAAGTGTTGCGATTATTATCGGCACTTTGGGGCATCATGTTGGTCATTAGGAAAGTTGAGGAATTATCCTCTTTTGTCTTGGTGCGGTCTGCCGATGGCACAATATGTCCTCGGTCGTAACCACTCCCAGAGTACATAGAAGGAGTTACCCGCACCCAACCAGCAGGCAACGTGCCGTCCGGGCGGAAGTTATCCTGGCGCTCTGCTTTCCCTAGCCATGACTTGTTAAGCTGCCAGCTTGCCCAATTGGCAGTTCCTTGGCTTCGGTTGTAAGAGAGTGCATACTGATTTTTGACCATAAGGTAATTATCAGGCGTAAGCTTTGTTGGAGTTGCGCTGCTGGGATTTCCCAGGAGTAAATGCACGCTTATTGATGGGGAAAGTTCGGTGTTAGGTGGCACTTGGGATTGCGCTGGCGAACACCCAATCACAAGCGCAACCAAAGCCGCTACACCCCAAAAACGACGGTTTGGCATAAATTTCTGGACTTTTAAAGATTTATTTCACTTCAGCATTTCTGATTGTATTTTCAGACTGCCACTTAGTTTTGCCTTACTGCAAGACTTACAGTCGTTGATGGGTGGCCGCCGAGATACCTGCAATTTGAAAAATGGACTAGGTATCGTGACCCAGGCTCGCTTTGTTGGCGATTTAATGAAGATGATCGGTTATATCATCCTGTAACTTTGTAGGGTAGTCAACTTTAAAAAAAGTAATTATCCCCTTTCTACAAGTTTTTACTTAACTGCTTAAAACCCTTAATCATATAATTGGAGTTTTAAATATTCTCAAATTCTGTTTGAACCAGTCGGAGAGGTTATCCCCGACTTGGTTAGAAATTAATTAATCTACTGATGATTGATGGTTATCTTATAGCGGATTATTATCTGATGATTGATTACTATCATTAGATGGTTTTGGTGCATCTTGAGATAATAACTACCTACCTCAAACATTCAAAACTCTCTCCCGTACCGCCCTAGCCGCAGCCGACGCTATTTCTTCCCAATCTTCATAATTCAAAACTTCATGTAATAAATCGCGCAAAACTTCATGATTTTGGATATATTGCTCTGCATACAAATCTCTTCGTGCCAATATACCTTCTAATACAGGTATCGCTGTTGATAGGGGTGATTGCAAGCGAGATAGTAAACGCGAGCGGGCAACTTGAAACGCAGCATCTTCCCCTACTCCTAAGTTGCGTTCAGCTAGTAAAAGTCGGATTTCACGGTTGAGGGACACCCGCAAACAAGTCAAACGAACTTTGAGAGCGGGATTTTTCAAGAAACCTACAAATACCTTTTCGCTACCCCAATCTAACCCAGCAGCTACGTCGCAATCAGATTTTTCCTCCGCTTGAATTGCTGCTTGCATCGATTCGCGATTAAATAATAGTTCAATTGCTTCAGAGACGCTGATGCTTTCTTCGTCCATATCCCATCCCTCCCACTTCTATAATTGTCGCCGCAATAGTCCGTATTCAAAATAAACTAAATCGTCGTTTTCTTCATCTGGTCCGTAGTTTGTCATCATTTGGTCGTCGTAAAATCTTACGCTTCCAGGCAACGAATGCAATCCTACCCTCCCACCATATCCTAGCTCGACGCTTCGGATGCGGGCATATCGTAATAAATTACTTCCAACTCCACGATATCTTGGTAAACGCTGGATTTCTTTTCGATTCCACGGTGCAGTCGTCAAGTATTCAATATATACTAGCCTCCGTCCCAAGGCTTCAATTGAACCGTGACGTTGCGTTTCTATCTTCATCAATCCCTGCGTACAACCTTCTGCCTCTAAAGCATAACCTTCGTATTCTTCGTTCCTATCAATAAAATCGCGCTTGAAAGCCCAGTCCCAGAATTTATCGTCGGCTTCAACCATACGCAATTGCTCAAGCCATAAATTGGCAAAATCATCTACATGATTCGGCGCTAAATCAACAATCAAGCCTTCAATTAATAGATTATCAGCACGCCTGATTAATTCAACTTTTAGCTGCACCTTTTCTACCTGAAACTTCCTAATTATCATTAGATAATAGCTATTATTGGTTCACTAATTGCGCTCAATTCGTCATCTAAAGTACCAATTAGTAATTATTACCTGCGGGAGGCGGCGCGAACAAGATAGTGCTTGGCGAATTTGTCATGTATAAAGCGCGTAATTCAATTTTAACATTGGGCAGATTCTCTGAAGAATTTAAGAAAATTAATATATCTTGACTGACAAGTAAATAACTAATTTATCAATACCCCCTACACCCCACACCCAGCCGGATTCAGATAACTTTGTGATCTACTGAATTTAAATTAGCTTGATAGTGGAGATATAGGTCAAAGATTTGTTGTTGGATTATCTACTACTTAGAAGTTGGATTGGTGTTGGGTAAGAGAGTGAATTGTTGGATTTGTGTTGGATGCTGTAATTTCGATATGTCAATACTTTTGGGTATGTAGGTTGGTTTTGGATGTGTTGGGGAAGAGTGCATATATTCCCCAAAAAGTGCAATTTATCCAACCCAACCAACAGTCCAACCTAATCGACTAATCTGTAACTATCTTCACCTGTACAAATGACTTTCTCTTTTTGTACAAGTAGGTTGAGTTCGTCGCGGATTTGTGCTTCCGATACGCCCTTGAATTTACTACCTGCATTCTGTTTAATTTGACGTGGAGTCTTTGCACCTTTTCCCTTGAGATAATCAACTAGTTTGGTTTGAATCTCGGTTAGTTTGATGTCTGGGCTGGCTTGATTGTCATCGCTAGCATTTTCATCAACCCGATGATTGGTTGTTTGATTAAGCGGACTATTTATACTAGTCGTGGGGACATCAATATCGAATTCCAGCCTGAGTAGATTATCAAGATATTCCGGACTAACTGTATCAAGTTGAATGGCTGGTTTGATTCCTGGTTTATAACTGGTGATATCTGGTAGAATATCTAGCTGCATCGGGTCAACTGAGATAAATATTAGCGGTTGTCCTAGTTGCTTGGATTGTGGCTTTAGCTCGTTTAATCTATCTTTCAATTGTTGTCTTAGTGCTGCATCTTCTACAATCTTGGCATTAGTTATTAGGTTGTACAGCACGCCATAGCTATCGTTAACTGTGCCATCTGGCTCGACGTTATAATTGCCTTGAGCGATGATGTAGAGGTTTTTTCTAATATTGGAATCCCCTATACCCAAGGCAGCTAAATTAAACGATTGAGTGTCGATAATCAGGCAAACATTTAGTTCTCTACCGACTGTAATAATGGTGCTGATTTTCTTGAGGTAGGGCTGAAACCATGCTTCATCTTTTACTGTTTCGTAGATTGAATGCCAATCAGCTAGGATTAACCTGACTGGTTGATTATCAAATTCATGGCGGCGGTGTTCCGGTACTCGACGGCGTTGGTCGTAGCTGTTGTAAACTTGGTCAATGGCAGCCATCGCCAGTTGTGGTTCTAGGGGGTCAAATAAAAGTACCCGTCCTTTTTTGTCTAGCCCACAAAAACTGTCATTCTTTTGAGCGATCGCCCAGACATCAGCTTGGGGAAACCGTTTACTGAACCTGTTGAGCATATAGCTTTCAGTGACGCTCTTGCCAGCACCAGTGCCACCTACAATTAGGGTTGAGCGCTTTGCACCCAAGATGCGATTTAAGGGTTCTAGGGTAGGGCTTGCATCATTGCTAGAAGTCTGATTTTGGGTTGTTTCAGAAATTTCACCCCCTGTATTTTCACTTTCTAAGCGTGCTTCTTTATCCCCCGAACCTTCTACTTTGTCGCTGGGGTCAACGGTTCCTTGTAAAGTTTGGCTTCCTTGCAGGTATGGGGTTTTCTGAGACTTGAGAAAGTTGATGTACTCCTGCTTCTGTTGCTCACTCATCCCAGCAGTTTCTGCTTCAAACACCGCGTCGTTGGCTGACATCTGGGTGATTTTGATTTCGGTTTCGCCCAAGATTTCGGCTTTTTGGATGTCTACCGTGTGGTCGTTGGCTATCAGTTCTAGGTCAGCCTGCAATTCCACCTGCTTGACTGCGACAGAGCGATAATCATCTAGTAATTCTGACTGTGCCTTGAGTTCAGCCCGTGCGTAGTCCTGTTTCTCTGCTACAGTCTGGAAATTGGCTAGCTGGCGTTCTGTGTCCTGCAAGTGCCTGAGCATCCACCCCGCAGTGGCAAACCCAACGAATGCACCCATCGCCCACAGGGGTTTGTAGGGGTTAGTAGCTTTGACCAAACCCTTGGGTAAAATACCCTCATTGGGTACAACAACCGTAGGCGCTCCGTCTTTCTGCCACTGCTGCCAGTGCCATAAGGTCATGCGGTAGGGTCGGTTGTGATTATCGGCACACCGTAGTCCTTGTTGGGGAGTGCGGATGCAGAAGTAAATGCGATCGCTCGCTTCCAGAGTCCACGAAGCAGCTGTACAGGTTACGCCGATGGTGAGAGAAACCCCAATGGCTGCAATCTTCTTATCAAAAGGCAGTTGTCCGAACCACTGCATGAAGCGGGACTGCTGCTGACGAGCTAATTGCTCGTGTTGGGGGGTTAAGTAGCTCATCTTCTCCCCCTACTACCACTGGTAATGTAAACAACCAAAACAGCGATAACTACTGCAATCTCTACTCCCGTTGTCCAATTTGATTTGTTGGGAGATGGTGCATACATCTGTTGGATTTCGCTCTGTGCCACAGATTTAGATGTACTTGCTTCCCACCATTCGCCCACAGGTTCTGAGAGGGAACACAGGAGGGCAAGGGAGGCACTACAGCCCGTCATTATATTGGTTACTTGTCTCCCCTTCTCCCCTACTGCCGTTGCGGTGAAGTACAAATGTGCTACACCCAACGCCAGAAGCAGACCAACAGGGTGGACTTGGAGCAAGTGGAAGGTAAAAATCACGGCGGAGTTGAGGGATGCTCCAGCCACAATCTCGCATAGATTGCCTGCCCGTCGAAATGTCCGTTCCCGGTTGTTCTCTGGTACGGGCGGAGGCTGTGTGTTGGATTGTTGGGATTTTACCTGTTGTGGTTGTGCCAGCCCCATATACTCATGCATGGCTGGTGTTAGTCGGTTTATCTTCAGGCTGACGTGCCAACACGACTCTATCCTCCCCTTAGCGCTTACCTAAGCCATCCCAGAAATTAGTCCACCAATTTCCAAAGCCGCGAACTGTGCCACTGGCTGATACGGAACTAGCTGGAGCGCCGCTGGAAGCAACTGATACTGGTATTGTTTCCGGTTGCTCTTGGTGGGGGTTCAACGCCCTGGAGCCGTATCGGGCACGGGCAAGTAATTCCTGCCTTCTCGCCCTTAGTCCCTCCTGGATGGTTTGACGTTGTTCGCTTACTTGGTGGCGACTTTCGATGGAAGATATCTTGTTTTCGTGTCGCCACAATTCAGCCTGCAAGTCTTGGTGTAGCTGTGCTGCTATCTCGGTTAGTGCATTCTTCCGCTTTTGCTCAATCCGCAGCAAGTCAGCCCTATCTTGGGCATCAACCTTCTGCATTTCGGCATCAAATTCGGCATTGAGTTTCCTGATTTTGGCGATCGCGTTCGCAACCTTCGAGCCGAACTGTTTCCTTAGTTCCGTCCATGTCACCTGACCATCTGCCAGCTTCTGCATCGCCTCCAAATACTTTGAGGCGTTTTCCAGAAAGGGGTCGAGGTACTGCGCGAGTTGGTCGGCATTTTGCGCCATGTCAGCAAACTGCTCTAGCTTGCTGACATCGGAGAGATAAGCCAGAATATCAGCGTCTACACCACCCCAGGCGAGGGATTTTTCGTCGATGTGGGAGCTGTGCCCCATTGCTGGGTTCTTGATTCCAAAATCCATAAGTCCTCCTAGAAATTGCCCCAGGTCAACACCTGGGACGTTGCTTAATGACTATTAATGTCTAGTCAAAATCTTTCTGGTATTGCCCCAACGGATTTGGGCAGTCAGCGCTTCGATTAGCCCTTCTACCTCGTCTTCAGCAATGCCCTCAAGAATGGCGATCGCTTCACGGATATTGCTCTGACATTTTTCTGAGTACCCCTGCAATGTTTCATGAGCAGCGTGTTCCAGGGTGTACTTTCCTAATTCAGCAACTTCGATGTGAAACAGGTAGTAAGTCAGTGTAGCTCTCAAGGCAAGTTTCTCAGTATGGTCTAAGGAGTCTAATTGTGACCCGAAGCGTTCAACAAGGCGGTCAATTTGGTCAGTCTGGGTGAAATAAGTTACTGGTTTTGTCATGATGGTTAATGTCCTAAATCTCATTACTGGGATTTATGAAGGCAGGAGGAGTGACACCTGAGATTCGCAGTCGGTGGTGTCACTCTCCTTTAAATGCTTTGGCTGCACATTCCATGCACTGGCTGACAAAATCTTTGCGTCGCCTCTGGGTACATCTACATGTAGGTAATTCAATAACTGGCTGACTGCCATCTTTGCATCCCCCAAGGTTACATCCACGGAAGGGATATAGTCATCGACAATGACTTTAAACTCTGCACTGGCGATGATTTCGCCCAACCACTGCTCGATTTGGTTGAGTTTAGCGATTTGGTCTATTGTCATGCTGCCTCCGACTCGTATAAATCACCCAAGTCTGCGTCAAATTCAAAGTTGTCTGGTTCTGGAACAGATGCTTTAAGTGTTGGAGCATCCGTCACCTGTTGGTTCAATCCAACAACTCTACTACCAGGAACCCAACTCATCAGCCAACTAAACAATTTGGCGAATGGTATCTGTTTCGCCATCGACTGCGCCAACTTGTGTTCGTAAATAATGGCGTTTGTCAGTGTGGTTAACTCAGCACTGGTAACTAAAGAAGCTGGTTTGTCTAACACCCTAATAGCATGAGATTTCAGATACTCTTCAATATGTGGTTCTAGGCGCACTCTTTTGTTCTCTGCCATTGGTTATTTCCCCCGCTGCATTCTGCCAAATGCCATGCGTTGCAATCCAATTGCATTTGCCCAACATCCCTCTGGTACTGGGGTAATACCCTCTCGTTGCAGCATGGAGGCTATTCCTGGCATCTCGACACCACCGCCCCAGCCGACAAAGCTTTGAGCGGCATCTCTCCATTCCTCAACTTCCTTAAAGGCTAGGCGCAGGCGGTCTGCTAACCAAGGTTTGAGATGACGGGCATAAATATGGCGAAAGTTAAAGTTACGAGTGCCATACTGGAATAGATGCGATTCAATACCCTGGCGAATAATTTCAATGCTGCCAGCTTTGCCCGTTCCCAAGAATTGAACCAATTCTGGATCTGCGGCTATTGCATCCAACAAGTCGATACACCCTCCTACCTCTAAAACTTGGCGATGGATAATGCTGCCGCCTGGGGCAAAAACAGTCGGGATAACCGTGGATGTACCAAAATCTACTGCGATGGCATGGGCGCTGCGGTCAATTAATGGTTCAGGTTTAGCGGAAACACAGTAGGAGTAGGAGCCAGCACCTTCGGGGACAACCAAACTCACGTTCAAATTGACCTGTGAAATGGGCGTATTTTTGCCGTTGAAACTGACTGTGTGACTGCCACTGGTTTTGTCGGTTAACAAATTTTTGAAAATCTTCACATTATGTATAGATAGCACTAAATGCAGGTTCCACTCTTGACGGTAGGGCAGGGTAGCCAACGCCCCAAGTAATGTGTGCAAGCCGTATTCAGCTTTTAGTGCCGGGTCGTCACTGAGTTTGATGTGGGTTGTAGGGGCTTTCCAACTGGCAAGTGTACCAGTGAGGAATTCCCGCCCAACTAAATCCAACCTGTCGCCTGAATGGTAGAAGAAGTGTCCACCTTCATTCGAGGTCAGGATATCGTGCAATTCTTCCTTTATTTCCAAGACTTTTGAGGGAGTACGGACTCTTGTTTGGGTAGTGCCATTGCCTAAGCAAAGCTTTTTTAGCCCTGCCCCAGAATCGTCTCCTACAGCTATTGCTGGGGTAGTTTGGGGTGTTTCAGCCTCTTTTAGCTGAGTAGCAATCATTATTGAGTTCCTCCAGATATTAGAGTTTCAGGCGCTCAATCCTTTGTCAGAGTTGATTGAGGCGATTTTTTTGACAATAAAACTCTGCCACCCAAATTCAACGGCAAATAGGCTTGCAGTCAGGTTTTTGGGCGTTTTTAGTCTATGAATGTTAGGATAACATCAAGTACATCATCTATCAACTAGTACATCAAGTGATGTTTTAATTAGGGTAAGTAGCAGGACAGCGCATAATGTCTACTGAGTAGATGATTTATGCCTTTGAATGCCTACAAAGAAGCCCAGAACTACCGTTACTTTTGACCCTGATGACTATGAGGAGTTGCAGCAGTGGGCTGAATCTGAGTTTAGGTCTGTGCCACAGCTAATTCTTGCAATAGTCAAAAGGGCATTGATTGAACGCAGAGAACGCAGACAAAGAGAGGAGAAAAAGTGAATGTAGCAAAAATCAACCCTTTAGAACTCCCATCGCTACCATTAGGGGAGCGATCTCATTTGCCTATCTGCCCAGCGATTTACTTTGTGATGCAGGACGAGCGCGTTCTGTACATTGGTAAAACCCTTAACCTTGCCCAACGGTGGGCAACACACCACAAGTGGAGCTACCTAGTACAGCTAGGCGCTGTTGTCAGGGTTGCTTGGCTTGAGTGCAGTGATGAAAATATACTTACTCAGATTGAGACGGCACTGATTAGGCAATTTGCACCTGAACTTAATGGAAGGAACTGCAACCCTTACTACGCGGAACTGAGCAGCTATATCGACAAGGATTTGAAGCTGAGATTTAAGCTGGCTTGCACAGCAAAACAAAAAACTATGAGCGAAGTGATAACTGACCTTATAGAAGAATGGCTAGAAGAAAACGAAAACCCCTCGCCCGTCAAGAAAGAAAAGGGGGAAGCATGAACACTCATCTGTATCGACCCGCTGACACTTGACACTGCCCGTCACAAAGTTTGTCAGCGATCGCAGATACCCTTCCGCCCCTGTTGTTTACTTTGTGATGCAGCATGAGCGCGGAACCCGCATTAGTTGGTCAGTCTTAGAGATTATGTTAGACCAAGATAATAAGGATTATTTCAAACTTAAAATAATCCGTCTGTTAGAAGAGTTTCTCTTAGAAAGAATTACCAAACTAGACCCAGATAGAAGAGGAGAACAAAATATAAATAATGTACCTCTTGGAGTTGAGACAGTATTTTTAGAAAAGTATTTTAAAATTCCTGATGAATTCTGGAATGTGAAATATGAATGGCTACAACAGGTCCACGAATTAGCTCATGATGAGAAAGAATTACAGAAATTTTTAAATTCTGAAATTCACCCATATCTGGATTTATTCAAAGACATAGAAATTGAAAAAAACCTACTTGCATCTAGAATAACTCCCTCAAGATGCAAGCCAAGTTATAGTAAAAGTAAGGCAAATCTGAGTAATAAGGTTGGCGATACTGTATTCGTTATCGAAGATTCCCTAACTAAGCTATGTGCGCTCCGAGTTGCTGCTGAGTTAATACAGAAAATGGAATTGCATAAGCTCAGTTTGTCAACTCTAGAAAATCTATTAGGAGAGGCAGCATTAGGAGAGCCAGCCACTGAACCCAAACTACCTGAAATTACAGGCTTACCCACTCCAGCACCTCTGAGGGCTGGTGTTGAGTCTCACTATCGTCCCGATAAATGGAAAAGAAATGCCAATAACTACGGTGTTTTTGAAGCGGCTTCTAAGACTAACCCCAACAATCGGGTAGAAGTCTTCATAGGCGGGGAAAAGGATGGTGATATTTTGGCATGGGAAGCAGCCCTTCAAGTTATCGATTTAATGGGAATTGACGCCGCAAAACTTCAGTTAGTTTTTGCTTCCCATCTTTTTAATCAACACAATCCTTTTCAGTCAAATTTCAGTTTAAAAGGTACAGAAATCATTAAGCAAATAGGTTGGGATAAAAAACATCGTTTAACTGTATCTGAAAAACTCGCTGGAATTGCTAGCATTGCCTTTCATCTGGGACGAATGTTGATGGAATGCACCTGGGTTGAAGGCAAGCCGAAGGGTAATAAAGTTGATGTTAGTGTTAGTGTTTCTCCACTATGGGTAATCGAGGTAGATGCCAGAGGACAGAAGAATATATTTACAGGAAAGGTGGATGCTCCTTTGGAAGTTTACATCAATGTTAGTCCTGGTCCTTGGGCTGAGAAATGGCTAAATAGGATGGGAATAAAAGCTGGAATTGCGCTGCATCAATTTGGCTGGCTAGCCACAGAAATCTTAAAAATCGACCCCTACCATGAAGAACTGGCACTGAAGCTGGCAATTCACCTCACAATGGTTAGCCGCATCAAAATGTGGGATAAAAACCAGTACGAACACAAAGTTGGCAGCCTGTTAGAAGCCGTAGAGCTTGAGTCCCGAATTAATGCAGCGCGTCAAGGTTTTCGGGAAGCCTACAACCTGAAGCAACGATGGGATAACTCTCTGACTTTATTAATGAGTATGGACTGGCGAGTTATCTTTGACGATTCCACCTACCCAGAATGGTTGAGACCCAATAGCCAAGCGTCCAAACCTTCTGATTGGAGAAAAGAGAAAATTATTGACCGACTGTGGAAAGCCAAGTTGACGATTAAGCCGCCTGACCCTATCCCAGCGCTGCTAGCAAAAAAGACTGAACCATTACAACTGAAGCCAGCAATACCCAAGCCAACACCACTAACTGCTACTCAGGTTCGTACTGCCCGTGAGTCCAAAGGATGGAGCCAAAGACAACTGGCTGGGTGGTTGGGAATTTCGCAAAAGTTAGTGTCTATGATTGAACGCGGCGAGCGCACTATTACTCCCAAACAGGAAGCTAAATTGAGGAACGTACTGGAAATTCCAGACTAGGCAAGACTTCCGTTGTTTTGCAATACCTATTACCAGTCGCGTGGACATCTGTTTTTTGTCCTCAACTTGAGAACAAGTGAGTACAAAATTGTACTCACTTGTTAACTCAAAAATTGGTCTCAAATTATTGCTGTATAAGGCTTTTAGCTTGAGTACAAAACGCCCCATCGGGCGACCAAAACCTCTCAATTAGTAGCGTAGTGCAGTGTGGCAGAAGTACCTATTCCAGTTGAAAACGCTATAAAGCTTATACAGTAAGCTTTATAGCTTTCTACCTCCAGCAAGAACTGCCTTCTTGCACTAGCTTCTTTTGTCCTCAAGTTGAGTACCAGTGAGCAGAAAATTGTACTCAAAAAAAAAAATCAAAAATTTGACCTCAAACCCTTTGTATATAAGGTTTTTAGCGTGAGTATAAAAATCCCCCATCGGGCGATAAAAACGCCCCATCGCCGGATAAGCTTTTTTTAAAAGCCTTACTGCATATGGTTTTTAGAGGTTGAGAACAAATGGATAAGTATTGATCAGTTTTGATGGGAGCGCCAAGTGCCTGTTACAAAAGATGCTTTATTCGTGATTATTCCTATACCGGAATAGCCACCGTGAAGATTTCTATACAAATTTCAAGCGTATCTAACGCATCCAGTCAGTCGCTCCCTGTTTTACCTTTCTCTCTTTTGTGTCCCATTCCCGGACTATTGAGGTGTAATAGTGGCAGAAAGGGTGATGCCTCATGAACGACAACACCCCCAACCTTTACCCGAATAACCTCACACCTGCCGAGTACCACGAACTTGCCGCTAAGAGCGCCATCCACCCCGCGCTGATCGATCGCAATTTCATCCACATCGTAGGAGAAGTAGTTTTCTCTTACCTGTTCATCTCCAATGCCATCCCCCGCAAAAACGCCGGGAGAGTCACGGATGGCTTCTTAAAGCAGTACCAGCACGCCTCAGAGGGGGGATTATGGATTAGCGGACTTGACCCCCTTAATAATTGGCAACCGATGGAATGGGGGCGATTTAAGCCTTCCCTACCCCGGATTGATTCAGAAAAAGGCAAACTTGTCAAGTACGAATCACCGCCCAAAACGCCCAACCGTGTCACCTACTTCGATATTCCCGACTGCATTTGGGATTTAGTAGCGCAACGGTACAATATCTTGCGGTATCATTCCCCCCTAGCGCTGCGCTTGCAAGATAGGCTTAATCCGCGCTTATTTTGGGAGTGGGTGCAGCGACACCCAGAAATCCCCATAATCCTGTGTGAAGGCGAAAAGAAAGCTGCTAGCTTGTTAAGTCTTGGGTTTGTGGCGATCGCCCTCCCTGGTATTTGGAACGGACGGGTTGGTAAAAAAGACTTTGACGAACGCCTGCACCCCGATTTAATGCCTATAGCACAAAAGGGGCGCAAATTTATCATCCTCTTCGACCACGAAACAAAACTTAAAACTCGTTGGTCAGTCTTCCAAGCCACCGTGCGTACTGGCAAGACAATTGAGGCTGTTGGTTGTCACTGTGAGGTAGCATTGCTACCAGGGCCAGAAAAAGGCGTAGATGATTTTGTTGTTGCCCGTGGCGAAAAAGCCGACGAGTTACTGAGTGCGATCGTTGATGATGCCAAAAGCCTTAAAGATTACCAGCGCTCTTACTTCCAGAAACACCGGGGACTAAGCAGCAAATACAAACCACATATTACAGTAAATGTCAAGTATCTAACTCAAGCCTTGGACGTTCAAGATTTAGAGGAAGAATCCCTTAACAGTCAGGGAGTTCGTGTTAATGAGCAATTCCCCCACAGTCCCCAACCCC
>CAZZZY010000002.1:0-1682 GCA_964658545.1 uncultured Acetobacteraceae bacterium
TTGAAAACGCGGAACTAAAATTTTCTCGAATTTGATCCTGTACTACTGCGATGCCTAGGTTGGGCTGCGCCTACGCACTACTTGATATTGAGTGAGTGCCTTACTGTTGCTCTATCAAATAATTGTCGATAGCTGTTTTGCAAAATAGGCGCGATAGAGTTCGCAATGCGGTAAGATGCGATCGCCCTCAAAGCGAATTAATCCCAAACCTTCAAGCTTGTAAGTCTCAATAGGATTAAGAGAAATACCTTGCTTTGCTGCCAGAATTTCAGCGTAGGTCTTTGCCAATCTAGGATTTTCTTGTAGTTTGATCCAGTGTCGCCATAAATGATAGCGGTAGATGCCACCATTGGCGATCGCATCCTCTATTATTTCTTGCAGGGTCATTTCTTGAGAGCAAAAATAGTACAAACTAATCTGAATTAGTGCTGGATGTCCTCCTACTAATGACATCAGTTTGGCAAAATCTTTAGCTTTAAACGAGTCTAAACCATACCGCCTAGCTAAATCTTCTACTTGTGGTTGAGTAAAATCGTTCAGACGAATAGGTAGACCAATATTAAAAGGAGAGTGGTTAATATCCATAGAGATGTACTCTTCGGTTGAGTAAACCATTACTAACCTCAGCTTTTGCCAGTTGTGATTGTGTCGTGCTTCCTCACACCATGACCGCAACAAAGCAAAAAACTCGTGACAAATGTGAGGATATTCAAAAAAACGGTCAACTTCATTTAACACTAAAACCACTGGGCTTTGACATTGAACGAGCAAATAGTTTTCTAAATAGAAGCCGCTACTCAAGTTGTAGCCAATTTCTTCATTCCATTTTTCTTTGAGGTTGGGGTCAATACCTAATTGAGTTGCAATTTTCCAGCAAAGACGACGCAACAGTTTATTTAAATCAGTTAGACACTCACTATCAAATTGGTAGCAATTCAGATTCACAGTCTGATACCCAAGTTTCTGTGCAAACGCACAAAGTCGCAACACAAGAGAACTTTTACCCATCTGTTTGGGAGACTTAATCCGAATCACGCAGCCACTAGTAGTTACTTCTCGATAAACCTTTCTCTCTAGTGGAGGACGTTCAATATAAAAGTGAGAATCTAAAGGTATCGGACCATCTGGATATGACCAAAGATTTTCTATCTCTTCAGTTTGTTCGTGATGTTCTTCGACAAATGAGGTTAATTCGGAACGTTGAAATAAATCTTCTTCTATATTTGCAATAGACAATAACTCAGATGTTTCAGTCTCATTTGCTTTGTTGACTATAGTATAATCTTGGCTGTGTAATTCTAGATTAAAAGCGCTAAAGCAGAGTTTTACAGTTTTTTGATCTACACTTTCACTTAAAGACCATAATTTACTCAAAGTTCTAGTAGAAACATTAATGCGCGAGCTCATTTCTTCTAAACTCAAGTGTTCGCCTTTATTTTCTACTATCTCTACAGAAAGAATTGCTGATTGCAACCGTTTAATTCCTGTGGAAGTTAGTATAACTCCTCTTTGGCGTTTAGTTTTATACATTGCAATTCCGGGCATTTATGACAAATTAGTATCGCAAAGAACATTTTTTCTCTACATACACAAAATATAGTTCAGTGTAGCAATTTTTGATACACTGCTAGTTCATTTTTCTTTAGAATCCATTGGAACTCTAATAAATTAAATTACACTAT
>CAZZZY010000002.1:1782-30698 GCA_964658545.1 uncultured Acetobacteraceae bacterium
GATGACACGCCCTAGCTCCTACCAAGAAATAGAAAGATTCTCTAACTGTCTTGATACCCATTGAGGATTGAAAACATGCCGATAAATCGGATTTTTAACTCTCAGATAGCCCTTATAATTTTCCACCAAACCAGATAGCAACAGTTCTTTCTGTTCTTCACTATTATCGGCTGGTATCAAGTTCTCTATCGGGTCGCTATTCCTTAGTTCCTCTACTTGTAACACCCGTTGATAAATGTTTAATAACTTTTCTGCTTTGTGTTCGTTAAAAACTAAGCGATCTCTTATGATACGGAGATGTTCAGGTTCATCTTGGAATTCCCAATGTTGAATAATGCGCGATCGCACCAATTGTTCTACCCAATACCCCTCAGCACCGTTCGGTATGGTAATCGTTGCCTTATAACTTTCTAAGGCAACTTGCACAACTAACTGACAAAGCTTTTGGGTGAGAAACGGCTGTCCTCTTGTCCAATAAATAATATGTAGCAATATTGCTTGTGGCTGGCTAACTACTTCTTCTAAGCCTTCAAGTAGGGGCATAGCTTCATGCAGTTGAAAGTCATATAACTCAATTGCTTGACCAATGTTAAAGGGTGTGCAGTGTTGATCAATAATGAGGTTATATGGACTAGCTACACCAAACAAAGCAAAACCCAAACGTTTAAAGTTTGGGTTGTGTGCTTGCTGCTCATAACAGTAACGAATCCAAACAAAAAAATCATTGACCGGGAAATTCAAACTTAGCAGGCTATTAATATTATCGATAAAGATGAAAATGCGATTATTTTGAATTTCTCTCAGCAACACCTGTTCAACAAATTGATACAGCCGTTGTACAGGGTCAAGCTCTGATTGTTGCTCACACCAACTTTCAAAGTTGACCCGTTCTGTCAGATTTAACTTGTGAAACAAGCTGACAATAATGCCCTTATACCATTGTATAGGTGTAATTTGATTGCTACCTAATAGGACTGAATTCAGATAAACACATATATAATTTTCTTTTTCTAAGCGATGAATAGTCCGGTGTAGTAGAGATGATTTACCTGTTTGGTGGCAGTTGAAGACGTAACAAAAATCTCCTGTTTTTAATCCAGTATAAAGTTGTTCGTCTGCTTCACGGACAATATATGTATAGTCATCATACTTCAGGCTACCACCGACCTGATATCTCATAGTCAAGTCACTTATTATAAATAGGAATACTTATACTTTTGTAACCGATAATATATTTAAACGCAATAATATTTTGATGTGATTTAACTATGGTTTCCATTATTTTTACTATTATTTAATTTTTAAGTTTCTTATCTTTTCTCGCATTCTCTGATGGCGATCACCCTGTTTTCTCACTCTCAGAAAATAGCTGATTCCTAACTTTTATGCTATCAATAGATGAGATAGTGCCAAATTCGATCACTTTATCATTTGCAGACTTATCTTGTCTTAGTTAAAAACAAAAATCAAGGAAAGTTAAGACATTTAAGTAAATTCTTGAGCTAGTCAAGACAGTTAATCAAAAAGTAGGTAAGTTGTGTTTTGAACTAAAAAATGAGAAAAATTCTGAACCTCATATCTTGGACCTGGAAACAGGGAGAAGTCTTTGAGATACACTACAGTTTATTTTTAGTCTTGATTACAATTCATAATTTATCAAACTTTAAGCCTTACTGAATTATATTGAATTATGATTCATTAAATATTTTAAATATCCGCTTAAATTTCTTAAATTTCTTAACTTGCTTAACTATTTTATTGAATGTCTTCTTAAATTTCTTAACTGGTATTGCGTTTTATTTAAAAAACTGGGATTATCTACTTGATATATCTACTGGATAATTACAAAAATATTATGATTCCGCTTCCAAATTAGTAATAATTTTAATTAATAGTAAGATTGAAGTTTAAAATAAAAGCTAATGCAGTTAAATAATTATAGTAAAGTTTTAGCAAATTTAAGTAACAAAAATTTTATATGCAGAGAAATAGAAGTTGCTATTCGATCGAGTTTAACTGTAGATGATTGTGTAGTAATAAAGAGAGAAACAGAAAAGCTAAAGCAGGAATTAGTTGCCTATATAGTTCCATCAACCTTATTTGCACCAGAACAATTGTTGTCTCACCTGCAAACAATTCTGCCTAGCGAATTAATACCCACAGCACTCGTACCAGTCTCCACTATACCCCTAACAGATGAAGGGCAGGTAGATGAAGTTACTCTAGCCAGCTTAGAAGCCATTGACTCTGAATTAATGCGTTGCATAGAGGATCAATTAGAGTCATTGCCAGAAATTGAGCGTGTTGCGGTGGTTGTTGAACCCTTGATTACAAGTATTCCTCCTGTCCACTTACAGGATTTGCTAGGCAACACTCAAGCAATGTCTCTAGCAACGTCTTTGACGATCGCCTCTGAAGCTAGCCAGCAAAAGGTACAAGCAACTACACTTAGTCAGAAAATAGAAAACAAGAAGCCGTCCTCGTCAAAAAAGCTAGCTATTAGTCACGGGGAACCACTGCAATACTCCGAAGACGCTCCCAAAACTTTAAAAGAACTACTACAAAGAACTGCTCAACATTCAACTCAAGGTATCATCTACATTCAGTCTGATGGTAGTGATAAAGTTCAATCTTATGGAGAATTGTGGCAAGATGCCCAACGGATTTTAGCTGGATTCAGAAAGCTAGGACTCAAGCCCCAAGATAAAGTAATTTTTCAACTAGAGGACAACCAAGATTTCTTATGTGCTTTTTGGGGTTGTGTGCTAGGGGGCTTTGTTCCAGTGCCAATATCCATCGCCCCGACATACGAACTAGCTAACAGTATCGCTAGCAAACTTCAAAACACTTGGCAGATGCTGGGCAAACCCCTTGTACTAACCAACGCTTCTTTAGCTTCTAATATTGATGACTTATCAAAGTTTCTGAATTTAGAAAACTTTCAAGTTGCAACTATTGAGAAGTTGCGTGAGTGCGAAGCGGATTTTAACTTGCATCAAAGTCAGCCAGAGGATTTAGCGATTTTGTTTTTGACTTCTGGCAGCACTGGTATACCCAAGTGTGTGATGCTTAATCATCGCAATTTATTGAGTATGACAGGTGGCTTAGTTTTGATGGGCAATTTTTCCAATCAGGAAAGCATTTTAAACTGGATGCCTCTAGATCATGTGGGTGCGCTAGTTTCCTTAAGCATTATGGCTGTTGACTTAGGTTGTCAGCAAATTCATGTACCCACTAACTTGATTGTGCAAAATCCGCTGTTGTGGCTAGATTTGATTGATAAACATCAAGCTACGATTAGTTGGGCACCTAATTTTGCCTTTTCGCTAATCTGCGATCGCGCGATTGAGATTAACCAAAAACATTGGGATTTATCGTCCATGCGTTTTATAATCAACGCCGGAGAACCCATTGTCACTAAGATAGCTAGGAGTTTTTTAAGGCTGCTTCGCCGTTATGGTTTACCAACGAATGCGATTCATCCAGCCTTTGGGATGAGCGAAACTTCTTCTGGTATTACTTACTCTGATAGCTTTTCTCTAGAAACTTCATCAGATGACGCTTTATTTGTAGAACTAGGATCTCCAATTGCTGGCGCTTCACTGCGGATTGTTGATGAAAACGAACAGATAGTTACAGAAGGTATGATTGGTCGTTTACAGGTAAAAGGTGCATCTCTTACTAGTGGTTACTATCAGAATCCACAGGCAAATCAAGAAGTTTTTACTGCCGATTATTGGTTTAATACAGGGGATTTAGGATTTCTTGATCAAGGGCGTTTAACTATTACTGGAAGGCAGAAAGATGTAATTATCATCAATGGACTCAACTACTACTGTCACGAAATCGAAGCCGCTATTGAAGAAGTTAAAGGAGTAGAAGTTTCTTATACATCTGCCTGTGCAGTGAAACAGCCAGGAATCAATACTGATAAACTAGCTATCTTTTTCAATACTTCCCTTGATGATGCCAGCTTAGTAGTTCTGCTTAAAGAAATTCGCACATCTGTTGTCAACAAAGTGGGAATAAACCCAGATTATCTAATTCCAGTAAATCAAGAAATTATTCCTAAAACTGCTATTGGTAAAATTCAGCGATCGCAATTGAGTCAGCGCTTCAAAACAGGTGAATTTCAATCCATTATTAAACGAATTGATATATTACTGGGTAACGCTAATACCATTCCCGACTGGTTTTACCGTCAAGTATGGCAGCCCAAAAATCCCATTACTTTTAATTCTTCCTTAACTGTTATTAATTCCACTCTAGTATTTCTAGATTCATTCGGCTTAGGGGCATATTTATGTCAGATATTATCAGAGCATAACCTGCCATATATAACTGTTTCACCCGGAGAAGATTTTCGTAAAATTAATCGCTTAAGCTACACAATCACTCCAGGACAATCCAAGGACTACCAACTATTACTCGAATCCTTTGCGGCAGATAACATAATCATCGGACAAATACTTCACCTATGGACTTATGATCGATATAACGGCGAAGTCAAAAACTTGGATGCTCTCGAACAAGCACAAGGAAATGGAATATTTAGTCTATTGTTCCTGGTTCAAGCTTTAGCCAAAGTTCAAGGTTTTGACCATTCGGTGCAATTATCATTTATTTCCAGTCATATCCAGTCCATTTCCTCATCTGACCCAATAGCTTACGAGAAATCAGCAGTATTAGGGTTGCTGAAAACCATTCCTCAAGAATTACCTTGGTTGAACTGTTGTCACATTGATTTGCCTTTCACTGAAGTTGAAACCAATGGAACTTATATCTTACAAGAGATGCAAGTTTTCTCTAAAGAACGAGAGGTAGCTTACAGAAATGGGCAGCGTTTAGTTTCTAGTTTAGAAAAAGTTGATTGGACTAACAAACCTAAATCCCCAGTCAGTTTCAAGCGAGGAGGAACTTATTTAATTACCGGAGGACTCGGTGGTATAGGTATTGAAATTGCGCGGTATTTGCTGAAACATTATCAAGCTCGGTTATTGTTGGTCGGCAAAACTCCTCTACCAGATAAAAGTACTTGGAAGGCTAATCAAGAGAAAACAGACACTATTGCACAACGCCTCAAAGCTTATCAGGAACTAGAACAGCTTGGAGGAGAAGTAATTTACGAAGCTGTTGATATCTGTAACTTGAAACAATTGCAGATAATAGTTGAAAAAGCTAAATCTCAATGGGGTAAAAACCTAGATGGAATAATCCATTTAGCCGGAACTTTCCACGAGCAACTTGTACTTGAAGAAACTCAGGAGAACTTAGCAGCAGTGCTGCATCCTAAAGTGTTGGGTGCTTGGGTATTGCATCAATTAGTGAAAGAAAATAAGGGCAGCATTTTTATCAACTTTTCTTCGGCACACGGTTTTTTTGGCAGCACTGCTGTTGGGGCTTATGCTGCTGCCAATAGTTTTCTCGATCGCTTTTCTCATTACCAAAATTCCCAGAGTGAATTAGCAAGCTATTGTTTTGCTTGGAGTATGTGGGATGAGACAGGGATGAGTCAAGGATATCAGATGAAGAATCTGATCCGTGCCAAAGGTTTTTATGTGATGTCTTCTTCTCAAGCAATATCTTCAATGCTTGCCAGCTTACAACATCAGCAAACCCATCTATTAATAGGTTTGGATGGCAGCAACCAAAACATTCAACGTTGGCAGTCTCAAGCCTTTAGTTTACAGAAGTTAGCTGCTTATTTCACCACTACTAGTAGTGACGATATTTTTAAATTACCAGACTTAAATGTGCAAGACCGCTTTGGAAATTCCTGCACTTGCAAATTAGTAAAGCTTAAGGAAATGCCCTTAACTCTAAGCTGTGGAATTGATAAAGACAAATTAATTCGACAATTTATCTATCAGGAAGTAGACACTCATGTAGCACCCCGGAACGAGTTAGAACAACATATTACTAAAATTTGGCAACAAGTTTTGGGAAGACCAATTTTTAGCATTCACAACAACTTCTTTGAATTGGGAGGAAACTCTCTCTTGGGGACGCAGGTAATTTCTCGGTTACGCGATGCTTTCTCTCTTGATTTGTCTTTACAGAGTTTATTTAAATTTCCTACTGTAGCTGAATTGGCTCGTAACATTGCGGTACTGCAAATCTTAACAGCAAATGAAGATGCAATTATTAGTGACACAGAAGAAGATTATGAAGAGGGGTGTTTATAGAGTGACAACATTTGAATTTTTTACTTCGTATATCTTTAAGTTTATATAAAAAAATCTGTATAACAGCAATAACGTAATAAATACAATCCTGTGAACAATGCACTCTATTATTAATACAGAAGAAGGATATTTATAAAATGACAGTATTTGAATTTTTATCTTCATTAAGCAATTTAGATATCAAAATTTGGATTGAAGATGACCAGCTACGCTATCGCGCTCCCAAGGGAGTAATGACTCCAGACATCAAGCAGGAGTTGATGAAGCGAAAGCAAGAAATATTTAGTTGTCTTCAACAAGCAATTACTGCCAAAAAAATAGCTTTTGAACCTATTTCATCTATTGAGCGAGATTGCTATTTACCTTTATCTTTCAGTCAAGAAAGGATTTGGTTTTTGCATCAGTTAGAAGGTGAAAGTGGTGCTTACACAATAGCTTTTGCTGTAGGGCTGGAAGGGAATCTCAATATTAAAGCTTTGGAACAAGCACTTGGGGAGATAGTGCAACGCCATGAAGTTCTACGTACTCGCTTTGAGATTAAGAATGACAAACCACTACAAGTAATAGACCCCAACACAACCATAACGTTGCCAGTAGTGGATCTACAAAATATGGCAGATCCTTGGAAACAAGTGGAGCAACTGGCAATAAAAGAAGCCTACAAACCATTTGATTTAGCGTATGATCCTGTGTTGCGGGTCAAGATGTGGCGAGTTTCTCAAGACGAGTACGTACTACTGTTTACCATTCACCATATTGCTGCTGATGGTTGGTCAAAAGGTGTTTTGATCCGCGAACTTTCTGCTTATTATCGAACCATTACCACGGGTAGTTCTGTTGCGTTACCAAAGTTACCTGTACAGTATGCCGACTTTGCCATTTGGCAGCGCAAATGGCTAACAAATCAGGTATTAGAGCAACAATTAAGCTACTGGAAGCAACAGTTAACAAATGCACCACCTGTATTAGAACTACCTACAGACCGCCGCCGCCCGGCTATACAGACTTTTCGAGGAGGTATAGAGCGATTTCAAGTAGATGTTAGGCTGACGCAACAGCTTAAGCAACTGGGTCAAGATTTAGGAAACACGTTGTTTATGACGCTGCTAGCGGGTTTTGTCGTATTACTGTCTCGCTACAGTGGACAAACGGATCTTGTAGTTGGCTCCCCAATTGCGAATCGCAACCGCCAAGAAATTGAAGGTTTAATTGGATTTTTTGTCAATACTTTGGCATTGAGGTTCAATCTGTCTCAAGAACAATCCTTTAAAGGCTTACTAGAGCAGGTGCAGCAGGTTACTCAAAACGCTTATGAGAATCAGGATTTGCCCTTCGAGATGTTAATCGAAGAGTTACACCTTGAGCGAAACTTAGACCGCAACCCACTGATCCAAGTGATGTTTGCCCTTCAGAATGCTCCGACCAATGCCTGGGATCTACCTGGTTTAAAGGTCGAGGAAATGTCTTGGGGGTTTGATGCAGTGAGATTTGACCTAGAAGTTCACTTCTGGGAAGTTCCCCAAGGTCTTGAGGGCATTTGCTATTACAGCAGTGATTTATTTGATGCGGCAACGATCGCCCGCATGATGAAGCATTTTCAGAATTTGTTAGCGACCATTGTCACTAATCCACAACAATCAGTCAACCAATTACCCCTACTGACAGCACAAGAAAAGCAGCAATTATTAATAGAATGGAACAACACCTATACCAATTATCCCAGTAACCAATGTATCCATCATTTATTTGCAGCCCAAGTCGAACGGACTCCTGATGCAGTCGCCGTAGTGTTTGGAGAAGAACAACTCACCTATCAGGAGTTGAATACACGGGCAAATCAATTAGCACGTTATCTGCAAAAATTGGGTGTAGAACCAGGCGTGCTGGTGGGTATTTGTGTTGAACGTTCTGTATCTATGGTTATTGGGTTGTTGGCAATTCTCAAGGCAGGTGGGGCGTATGTTCCTTTAGATACAGAGTATCCCAAAGACCGTTTGGCGTTCATCATAGAAGACACTCAGATATCGGTGCTGTTGACAACACAGAAATTAGCTGATGGTATTCCGAAACACCAAGCGCGTGTTGTCGGGTTTGATACTGATGCAGATGCGATCGCTCTAGAGAGTGAGCAAAACCCCACGACGGAAGTGACATCTGATAATCTCGCTTATGTCATCTACACTTCAGGTTCAACAGGGAAACCCAAAGGAGTTGCTGTTGATCACCGAGCAGTTAACCGCTTGGTAATGAACACAAACTACATCAACATAGAACCAAAAGATGTAATTGCACAAGCCGCAAATTACGCCTTCGACGCTGCTACCTTTGAAATTTGGGGTGCGTTACTCAAAGGAGCGCGGTTGGTAGGGGTGAGCAAAGAGTTGGCACTTTCGCCTTCATATTTCGCGACCTTTATGCGATCGCAAGAAATGAGCGTATTATTCTTGACGACTGCCTTGTTCAATCAAATTGCTCAGGAAGTCCCCTTTGCTTTCAATTCACTACGGCATCTTCTATTTGGAGGAGAAGCTGTCGATCCTAAATGGGTGAAAGAAGTACTAGACAATGGTGCGCCGCAGCGACTACTGCACGTTTATGGTCCGACAGAGAATACAACATTTACTTCCTGGTACTTAGTGGAGGAAGTAAGCGAAGACGCAACAACTATTCCCATCGGGCGACCAATAGCCAACACGCAAATCTATGTGTTAGATTCCCAACTACAGCCAGTAGGCATTGGTGTTCCGGGAGAACTATACATTGGGGGAGATGGTCTAGCAAGAGAATACCTCAATCAACCAGAGTTAACTGCCCAAAAATTTATTCTCAATCCCTTCGATCAAGGTAGAAAAGCAGAAATTCTTCCTAATTCCCAGTCCCCAATCCCCAGTCCTCAATCCCCAGTCCCCAGTCCTTGCCTCTACAAAACTGGAGATAAGGCACGTTACCTGAGTGATGGGAATATTGAATTTCTCGGTCGGATAGATAATCAGGTAAAGATTCGCGGTTTTCGCATCGAACTGGGAGAAATTGAAGCAGTTTTGAGCCAACACCCCTTGGTGCAAGAGAGTGTTGTGGTAGTAAGAGAAGACACCCCTGGTGATAAACGTCTGGTAGCTTACTTAGTACCTGCGCTTCATCGTCAAACATTACCCCAGCAAGTTTCTCAATGGCAGAGTGAGTATGTTAGTGACTGGCAAACGCTCTATGAACAACTCTACAGCCAAAATCAAGCATCCACAGATGACCTCACATTTAATATTGCTGGTTGGAACAGTAGTTATACCAAGCAACCCATTCCAGATTGGGAAATGCAGGAATGGGTTGAGAGTACAGTCAACCGAATTCAAGCTAACTTTCCACAGCGCGTATTAGAAATTGGTTGTGGAACAGGGTTACTGCTATCTCGTCTTGCCAAGCACTGTCAACAGTATTGGGGAACCGATTATTCCATTGCCGCCATACAGCACGTTAAGCAAGTATGCGGCACGGTTAAGGGTCTAGAAGATGTGCGGTTACTGCACCAAATGGCAGATAACTTTGAAGGCATCCCTAAAGGAGAATTCGACACTGTTATTTTGAACTCAATCGTGCAGTATTTCCCCAGCGTTGAGTATCTGTTGCAGGTTCTCGAAGGAGCAATGGCGGCAATTGGCGCTCAGGGTACAATCTTGGTGGGGGATGTCCGCAGCTTGCCATTACTGGAGCCATACCATGCAGCCGTGCAGTTGTCCCAATCTGCTGAAGATAAAACTATTGAGCAATGGCAGCAGCAGGTACACTATAGTGTTGCAGCAGAAGAAGAGTTGGTCATTGATCCCAACTTCTTCATTGCCCTAAAACAACGTTTTCCCCAGATTGGTTGGGTGGAGATTCAGCCCAAACGCGGTAACAGCCAAAATGAGTTAACCCAATTCCGTTATGATGTCACCCTCCATATCGGTACTAAAGTCCAAGCAACGCTAGTCCCTTGGTTAAATTGGCAACTAGACGGGCTTGCGTTCACACAAATTCAAAATCAACTGCAAAAAGATCAGCCAGAACTGTTGGGAATCAGGCGCGTGCCTAATCAACGGGTGCAGCAAGCACTACAGATTTGGCAATGGTTGGAAAATCCTCCTGCTGTCGAAACAGTCAGGCAACTGCGAGGACTACTAGCACAACAGCCAACAGTTGGGATCAATCCAGAGCGGTTTTACCAGTTGGGGCAGCAACTTGGCTACACTGTTCACCTGAGTTGGTGGGAAAGTAGCCAGGATGGTTGCTATGATGTAGTATTGTGCCGCAATAGTTCAACCCAAACATCTAACGCACAAGGGGCAATCGCTTTTTGGGATATTTCAGCCGTCACGACTAAACCCTCGACTGACTACACTAACAATCCCCTACACGGTAAGTTAGTCCAGAAGCTAGTTCCCTTAGTACGCGAATTTATACAACAAAAGCTACCAGATTACATGGTTCCGCAAGCTTTTGTTATCCTCAATGCCTTACCCTTGACACCCAATGGAAAGGTGGATCGTCGCTCTCTGCCAACACCTGATACAGCCACTAGAAATCTTTCAACTGGCATTGTTTTACCTCGAACACCTATTGAAGCTGAACTGGCTCAAATCTGGAGTGAAGTCTTAGGAGTTGAACGCATTGGTGTTAAGGACAACTTCTTTGAGCTTGGTGGTCATTCTCTGCTAGCTACCCAAGTCTTGTCACAGATTAACTCAGCCTTTGGACTTGATCTATCTATACAGGTAATGTTCGAGTCTCCCACAGTAGCGGGGATAGCAGCCTATATAGAAGTAGTGGATTTGGTGACACAAAATTTATCAATTAAAGAAGCCAGTAGCGAGGTAGTGGAGTTTTAAGAATGACTAACAGCACCTTTGAATTCGTTCGTCAACTGACAAGCTTGAGTATTGAAATAGAGACCGATGGCGATCGCTTGCGTTGTCATGCACCCGAAGGGGTATTAACTCCAATACTGCGCCAGCAAATAGCTGCTCGTAAAACAGAAATTATTCTATTTTTACAGCAAGCCAAGCAGGTAACAACTACTCATCAGTTGTCGATTCAACCGGTGCCACGGGACGGTGAGTTCCCCCTGTCTTTTGCTCAACAGAGGCTCTGGTTTTTGCACCAGCTCTCACCCGATAGTCGTTCTTATAATATGCTGTTGATTTTGCGGCTAGATGGGTCGCTTAATATAGTTGTACTAGAGCAGAGCCTTAGTGAACTCGTTCGCCGCCACGAGGTCTTAAGAACAACTTTTCCAACACTAGACGGAAAACCTGTCCAGCTAATTGCCCCTGCTACTGCCTTAACTTTACCAGTCTATGACTTCCAGGGGTTGTCAGCTGAGGAACAAACTGACAAAATTAGGCAAATAGCGAAGTCTCAAGCATCCCAGCCCTTCGATCTGGCTGTTGGCCCTTTAGTAGAATTCACCCTACTGCAACTCAGTAACCAGGAGTATGTACTGCTGTTGAAGATGCATCACATCATCTACGATGGCTGGTCTTTGAACATCTTCTTTGGTGAGTTATCTCAGTTATATGCAGCTTTTACTCAAGGATTGCCCAACCCACTAGCCCAATTACCCATCCAGTACGCTGATTTTGCAGTTTGGCAACGCCAGTGGCTGACAGGCAAAGTCCTTGATAGGCAACTCAATTACTGGCAGCAACAGTTAGCAGGTGTTCCTCCCGTACTAGAACTGCCTACTGATAAACCACGTCCCCCAGTTCAGAGCTTCCAGGGTGGAGTTGAGCGTTTTCAACTTGATCGCAACCTCACGCAACGCCTCAAGCAGTTGAGCCAAGAGTCAGACGCAACGTTGTTTATGACTCTACTAGCAGCTTTTTTGGTGTTAATTTCTCGTTATAGTGGTCAATTAGATATTGTTGTTGGCTCCCCGATCGCTAACCGCAACAACAAGAGCGTCCAGCAGCTAATGGGTTTTTTTGCTAATACCCTAGCATTAAGGGGCGATCTTTCTGGCAACCCCAGCTTTGCTGACTTCTTAGCACAAGTGCGGCAGACAACTTTGTCAGCCTATGCCCATCAGGACTTGCCCTTTGAGATGTTGGTTGAAAAGCTACAGCCAGAACGAGATTTGAGTCGAAATCCCCTGGTACAGGTAATGTTTTCCCTTCAAAATGCGCCACAGTCTTCTTGGAACTTGCCTGGTTTAACTATTGAGAACATTTCCTTGCCACTTGATGAAACAGTCAAATTTGACCTGGAAGTGAACTACTGGGAAATTTCATCCGGTCTAGAAGGCGTATGGTCTTACAGTACTGATTTATTTGATGCAACCACAATTACTCGCATAGCCCAACATTTTCAAACTTTACTACAAGCAATTGTTGCCAGTCCCAAAACCCGAATTGCAGAATTACCACTGTTGAGTCAAGCAGAGCGTCATCAATTGTTGGTGGAGTGGAACAATACTCAAGCTAACTATCCCCAGGATAAGTGTATCCATCAGTTGTTTGAGGAGCAGGTAGAGCGTACTCCAGATGCAGTGGCAGTGGTGTTTGACAACCAACAACTGACTTACCAGCAGTTAAATTGTCGTGCTAACCAGTTAGCGCACTATTTAGGCTCATTGGGTGTGAGAGCCGATATACTGGTCGGGTTGTGTGTAGAACGCTCTTTAGAGATGGTGGTAGGACTACTTGGTATTCTCAAGGCGGGTGGCGCTTATGTACCACTTGACCCAGAGTATCCAACTGAACGCTTGAGCTTTATGCTTGAAGATGCTCAAGTTGGAGTACTGCTGACACAACAGCAACTCCTTGAAAAGTTACCTGAGCATCAAGGGCAGGTTGTATGTTTAGATACTGACTGGGAGCTTATTTCTGGGTCAAGTCAGGATAGTCCAATTACTACAGTGCAAGATAGTAACTTGGCTTATGTAATTTACACTTCGGGTTCGACAGGAAAGCCCAAAGGAGCAATAAACACTCACTTGGGCATTTGCAATCGCCTGCTGTGGATGCAACAAGCTTATCAATTAACAGCAGTAGATTGCATTTTACAGAAAACCCCTTTTAGCTTCGATGTGTCAGTTTGGGAGTTCTTCTGGCCATTAATGACTGGAGCACGTTTAATTGTGGCTAAACCAGGTGGACATAAAGATAGTGCCTACTTGGTCAACCTGATTTTCGAGCAGCAGGTGACTCATGTGCATTTTGTTCCTTCTATGCTCCAGGTTTTCTTAGAAGAACAAAGTCTCAAAAATTGCCGTAGTTTGAAACGAGTCATCTGTAGTGGCGAAGCTTTGCCTAAAGAACTCCAACAACGCTTTTTCGCTCGGTTAGACTGCGAATTGCACAATCTCTACGGGCCAACAGAAGCGGCAATTGATGTCACCTACTGGCAATGCAAACCAGATGGCAATTTCAGGACAGTACCGATTGGGCGACCTATAGCCAACACACAAATCTACATTTTAGACTCGCACAAAAAACCAGTGCCTGTAGGTGTAGCCGGAGAATTGCATATTGGTGGCTTGGGTTTGGCACGAGGCTACCTGAACCGTAAAGAATTGACAACAGAAAAATTCATTTCCAACCCGTTTGAAGCAGCAGGAGAGAGTAAATTATATAAAACAGGGGATTTAGCACGTTATTTACCATGTGGCACAATTGAATACATTGGACGAATTGACAACCAAGTAAAAATACGTGGTTTCCGCATCGAGTTGGGAGAAATTGAAGAATTACTGAACCAACATGACGATGTGCAAGCATCTTGTGTTATCGCCAAGGAAGATACGACGGGGGATAAACGCTTAGTTGCATACGTGGTGCCGCATCAGGACTGTACACTGACAATTGGCGAACTGCGGCAATTCCTGAAAGCAAAGCTACCAGACTACATGGTGCCAAACGCTTTTGTGAAGTTGGAGTCAATGCCCCTCACTCCCAACGGTAAAGTAGACCGTCGCGCTTTACCCGCACCAGATTTACACAGCGATGCCTGCGGCGGGCTACGCCTACGCACAGAAAAATATGTAGCCCCACGTACTCCGATTGAAGAACTGTTGGCACAAATTTGGGCGCAAGTACTGAAAGTAGAGCAAGTGGGCATTTATGATAATTTTTTTGAACTTGGGGGACACTCACTATTAGCAACACAATTAGTTTCACGCATCCGCAACATTTTCAAAGTGGAACTACCATTGCGAGAGTTGTTTGCCGCCGCTACACTAGCCGAATTAGCACAAGAAATTGAACAATTACAGCAACAAAACATAGAACTGTCTGCACCACCTATCTTACCAAGGGCAGAGAATGCAGAGTTACCATTGTCATTTGCTCAACAGCGTTTGTGGTTTTTAGACCAGTTAAACCCAAACAGCGCCTTCTACAACATACCCATAGCTTTGCGTTTAGCAGGAACTGTGCAAGTTTCCGCATTAGAACAAAGCTTACAAGAAATTATTCATCGCCACGAAACTTTACACACCAACTTCATCGCAGTTGATGGACAACCAACACAAATCATTCAAACACAGACGAATTGGACAGTATGTGTTGTTGAGTTGCAACATCTGCCAAGCAGTGAACAAGAAATCGCCACACAGGAATTAGCGAAACGACAAGCTATTCAACCGTTTGACCTAGCAACACAAGTATTAGTCAGGGCAACATTAATAGTGCTGTCCGAGACAGAACACATTTTATTACTGTGTATGCACCATATTGTCTCTGACGGCTGGTCAACGGGTGTGTTTATCCAAGAACTAGCGGCACTATACAATGCTTATTCTCAAGGTCAGCCGTCACTGTTAGCACCACTGCCTGTGCAGTACGCAGATTTCGCAATTTGGCAAAGACAGTGGTTGCAAGGAGATGTATTGCAAAGCCAACTGAGTTACTGGCAGCAACAACTGGCTTCCGCACCAGCTTTATTGTCGTTACCAACTGACCGACCCAGACCTGCTGTGCAGACTGACAACGGGGCATATCAAGAGTTTGCACTCTCACACAAGCTAACCAGTAAACTAGCGCAACTGAGTCAGCAACAAGGAGTCACCTTGTTTATGACGCTGTTGGCAGCCTTTGATACTTTGCTTTATCGCTACACAGGTACAGAAGACATTTTGGTGGGGTCTCCCATTGCTAACCGCGATCGCAGTGAAATTGAAGGGTTAATTGGCTTTTTTGTCAATACCTTAGTCATGCGTTCTAACTTGGCAGGCAATCCTAGTTTTAGCGAATTATTGACTCGTGTCCGTGAAATGGCAATGGAGGCATACTCTCATCAGCATTTGCCTTTTGAAATGCTGGTAGAAGCATTGCAGCCAGAACGGGATCTTAGCCATACACCACTGTTTCAGGTAATGTTTGTCCTCCAGAATGCGCCTACATCACAAGTAGAACTGACTGGGCTAACTGTCAGTCCATTCCCAATAAAAGGCGCAAATGCGAGGTTTGATTTAACTTTAATCATACAGAACACTGCCACTGGACTGATAGGAGTGTGGGAGTACAACACTGACTTGTTTGATGCTAATACCATTGAGCGAATGACGGGTCATTTTATTACATTGCTTGAAGGTATTATTGCTAACCCAGAACAGCAAATCTCACAATTGCCCCTGCTGACACAACCGGAGCAACAGCAGTTACTTATCGAGTGGAATGATACAGGGGTGAGTTATCCACAAGATTTGTGCATCTATCAGTTGTTTGAGGAGCAGGTGGAGCTTACACCCAATACAGTGGCAGTTGTGTATGAAAATCAACAACTTACTTACTATGAATTAAACTACCGCGCTAACCAGTTGGCACACTACCTCAAGTCTTTAGGAGTGAAAGCCGATGCATTGGTTGGGTTGTGTGTTGAGCGTTCCTTAGAAATGGTGGTGGGACTATTAGGGATTCTCAAAGCGGGTGGGGCTTATGTGCCACTTGACCCAGACTATCCGACTGAGCGGTTGAGCTTTATTTTAGAAGATGCTCAAGTTTCAGTGTTAGTGACCCAGCAGTCACTCGTTGACAGGCTACCTCAGCATCAAGCAAAACTTGTTTGTTTGGATACTGATACTGGACTCATTTCTCAGTGGAGTCACGACAATCTCATCTCTGGCGTGCAAGCAACTAATTTGGCTTATGTAATTTATACCTCTGGTTCTACAGGTCAACCTAAAGGTGTAGCCATGAATCAGCTTGGCCTTGGCAATCTGATCTTGTGGCATCGGGAAAATCTGAAAATTTCTCGTGGAGCAAAAACACTGCAATTTGCTTCTATTAGCTTTGATGTCTCCTTCCAAGAAATATTCACTACCTGGTGTTCTGGAGGCACATTGTTCTTAATTGGGGAGGAATTACGCCGCGATGCGGTGGCTTTGTTAGGTTTTATCCAACAAAAAGCAATTGAAAGAATGTTTCTCCCCTTTGTTGCCTTGCAGCAACTAGCTGAAGTTGGTGTTAGTAGTGAATTAGTTAATAGTCATTTGCGGGAAATCGTTACTGCTGGGGAACAGTTGCAGATTACTCCAGCTATTTCTCAGTGGTTAAGCAAACTAACTGATTGTACATTGCACAATCAGTATGGACCATCGGAGAGCCATTTAGCCACCAGTTTTACTCTAAATAAATCAGTAAAGACTTGGCCGCTACTTCCTCCTATTGGTCGTCCCATTGCCAACACACAAATCTACATCCTAGATCAGTATCTACAGCCTGTACCCGTTGGTGTACCAGGAGAAGTGCATATTGGTGGTGTCCTTCTAGCACAAGGCTACTTCAACCGACCAGAGTTAACACAAGAGAGATTCATCCCTAATCCCTTTAGCACTGACCTCCATTCTCGCCTTTACAAAACTGGGGATCAGGCACGCTATTTACAAAATGGAAACATTGAATACATAGAACGCATCGATAATCAAGTAAAAATACGTGGCTTTCGCATTGAATTGGGCGAAATCGAAACAGTTCTGAGTCAATATCCCCATATACAGGCATCTTGTGCGATCGCCCGCGAAGACATTCCTGGGAACAAACGCCTAGTCGCTTACGTTGTGCCTCAAAAAGAGCAGACACTCAAAGTTAGCGTTGTGCGTTGCTTCCTGAAGGAAAAGTTACCAGAGTATATGGTGCCAAGTGCAATAGTTATCTTAGAAGCTCTACCGCTTACCCCCAACGGGAAACTAAACCGCCGCGCTTTGCCCACACCTGATTTATACAGCCAATTATCGGACAAATATGTCGCCCCACGCAGCCCAATCGAAGAAATCCTGTCAATAATTTGGGCGCAAGTGCTAAAAGTAGAGCAAGTGGGCATTGATGATAACTTCTTTGAACTTGGAGGACACTCGCTACTTGCAACGCAACTGGTCTCCCGCGTGCGTACCAGCTTGAAAGTAGAACTACCATTGCATAGCTTATTTGCTGCACCAACAGTTGCCCAATTGTCCCAAAAAGTTCAACAGTTGCAGCAACAGGATTTAGAACTAACAGCATCAGCCATCTTACCGAGGGCAAAGGATACAGAATTACCACTGTCGTTTGCCCAAACGCGGCTATGGTTTTTAGACAAGTTAAACCCGAACAGCGGCTTCTACAATATACCCTTAGCTTTGCGTCTAGTCGGAACTCTTGAAGTTGCTGCTTTAAAACAAAGCTTACAAGAAATTACTCATCGCCACGAAGCGTTACGCACCAACTTCATCACAGTTGATGGAGAACCAACTCAAATTATTCACAATAGGAGGGGACTGGGGACTGGGGACTGGGGACAGTATCAATTGTTGATTTAAGGCATTTATCCATAACTGAACAAGAAATTGCAACACAGCATTTAGCTCAACAACAAGCGCAACAACCCTTTAATCTAGCAACTGAACCATTAATTAGGGCAAGATTAGTAGTGCTATCCGAGACAGAACACGCCTTATTAGTGTGTATGCACCATATTGTCTTTGATGGCTGGTCAATGGGTGTGTTTATCCAAGAACTAGCAGCGCTGTACAATGCTTATTCTCAAGGTCAACCCCCATCGTTAATGCCACTGCCGATTCAGTACGCAGATTTCGCAATTTGGCAGCGACAGTGGTTGCAAGGAGATGTATTACAAAGCCAACTGAATTACTGGCAACAACAACTAAAAGATGCACCAGCTTTGTTGTCGCTGCCCACAGACCGACCAAGACCAGCAGTGCAGACTTTCGCTGGGGCGTATCAAGAGTTTGTACTCTCAGTTGAGTTAACTGAAAAATTGAAAAAACTGAGCCAGGAGCAAGGTTGTACTCTCTTTATGACGCTGTTGGCAGCTTATGATACACTGCTTTACCGCTACACAGGACAAGAAGATATTTTGGTGGGGTCTCCGATTGCTAACCGCGATCGCAGTGAAATTGAAGGGTTAATTGGCTTTTTTGTCAATACCTTAGTCATGCGTTCTAACTTGGCAGGCAATCCCACTTTTAGCGAATTACTGAGTCGTGTTCGAGAAGTAGCATTGTCCGCGTATGCTCATCAGAACTTGCCTTTTGAAATGCTGGTAGAAGCATTGCAGCCAGAACGGGATCTCAGCTATACACCACTGTTCCAGGTGATGTTTGCCCTCCAGAATGCGTCCACATCTGAAGTAGAGTTGACTGGGTTAACTGCTACTCCATTGATGACAGAAGGCGCAACGGCAAAGTTTGATTTAAGTTTATTAATGCAAGACACTGCCACTGGACTGGTAGGGGTGTGGGAGTACAACACTGATTTGTTTGATGCAAGCATAATTAAGCGGATGAGTAATCATTTTGTAACTTTGCTCTCTGCAATTGTTGCTAACCCACAGCAGCAAATCTCAGAATTGCCCCTGCTGACAGAAGTTGAGCAAAGACAGTTATTAGTGGAATGGAACAACACTCAGGTAGATTATCCTTGCGATCGCTGTATCCATCATTTGTTTGAGGAGCAGGTTAAGCGCACTCCCGATGCTATGGCTGTGGTGTTTGACAATCAACAATTGACTTACTACCAATTAAATTGCCGTGCTAACCAATTGGCTCATTACTTACGCTCATTGGGTGTAAAAGCAGATGTGCTGGTAGCTATTTGTGTAGAACGTTCTTTAGATATGGTGGTTGGACTGTTGGGGATTCTCAAAGCAGGTGGAGCATACCTACCACTTGACCCAGAGTATCCCCAAGAACGCTTGAGCTTCATGCTAGAAGATGCTCAAGTAGGAGTGCTGCTGACTCAACAACGACTTATTGACAGACTTCCTGAATATCAAGCAAAACAAGTCTTTTTAGATGAAGCCTGGTCACAAATTGCCCAAAACAATCAAGATAACCCAACCAGTGGAGTCAAAGCTTTTCATCTAGCTAATGTGATTTACACTTCAGGATCTACAGGTAGACCTAAAGGTGTCATGATTGAGCATAAAGGACTATGCAACTTAGCTCAAGCTCAGATTCAGACTTTTGGCTTGACTTCGGATAGTCGCGTTCTCCAATTTGCTTCCTTCAGTTTTGATGCTTCTATTTGGGAAGTCGTAATGGCTCTGAGGTCAGGTGGAACGCTTTACCTGGGAACAAAAAACTCTCTATTGCCAGGGAAACCATTAATTGAGCAATTACGCGATCGCTGCATTACGCATATAACGCTACCACCATCGGCGTTAGCAGTTATGCCTGTGGAGGAACTTCCAGCACTGCAAACAATAATTGTAGCTGGAGAAGCTTGTGCTGCTGAACTAATCAGACAATGGTCTATTGGCAGAAACTTTTTCAACGCCTACGGGCCTACAGAAGCTACTGTCTGTGCCACAATCGCAAAATGCAATGAGGACGAGAAAATATCTATTGGTAAGGCGATCGCCAACACGCAAGTTTACATTTTAGACGAAAATTTGCAACCAGTGCCTGTGGGTGTGCCAGGAGAACTACATATTGCTGGTGTTGGGTTAGCAAGAGGCTATCTCAACCGTCCCGAACTAACTCAGGAAAAATTTATCAGCAACCCCTTTGGTTCTGGTCGTCTCTACAAAACTGGGGATTTAGCACGCTATTTACCGAATGGCAACATTGAATACTTGGGACGCATCGACAATCAAGTAAAGATTCGGGGCTTCCGCATTGAGTTGGCAGAAATCGAAGCATTACTTAACCAACACGATCATGTGCAGAACTGTTGTGTCATCGCTCATGAGGGAACTCCGGGTAATAAGCGCTTAGTTGCCTACCTAGTGCCGCAAAAAGAGGTCACACCAGCAACGGACGAACTGCGTCAGTTTCTTTCCGATAAACTACCTGGGTATATGGTGCCAACTGCTATTGTAATATTGGAGTCCTTACCCCTGACAGCTAACGGGAAAGTAGACCGTCGCGCTCTACCTGACCCAGATTTACATCAAGAGCTATCAGATTATGTAATGCCAAACACAGAAGTAGAAATAATTATTGCTGGCATTTGGCAAAAAGCATTAGGAGCAGAAAAAGTAGGAATTTACAATAATTTCTTCGAGTTAGGAGGTCATTCGTTACTACTAGTAAAAATCAATCAGCAATTGCAAGAAGAATTTGGTTTAGAACTGTCAATAGTTGATATGTTTAATTACCCAAATATACATAGTTTAAGCCAAAAATTAAGTGCTAGAAATTACAAATTAGAACCAATCAAGGAAAACAATTCTCGTCCTCAATCTCCTAGTGAGATTAAAGCTTTGAGAAAGCACCAATTACAATCCAGACAACAATATCGCTCTCAGAAAAAAGGTGGTATATGACAAATTTAGCGCATAATCATAATGAATTTAACAATTCTGAAATAGCAGTAATTGCTGTTGCTGGTAGATTTCCAGGTGCAAAAGATATTGCATCATTTTGGCAGAATTTACGAGATGGTGTAGAATCTATCTCCTGGCTGACGGATGAAGAATTAATAAATTCCGGCGTTTCTCTAGATTTACTAAATAATCCTAATTATGTAAAAGCTAGCGGTGTTGTATCAGACATTGAATTGTTTGATGCAAACTTCTTTGCTTATAGCGCTAAAGAAGCTGAGTTAATAGATCCACAACAACGCCTATTTTTAGAATTGGCTTGGGAAGCTGTAGAAAAAGCTGGTTATGACCCACAAACCTACAATGGTTTAATCGGGGTCTATGGTGGTGTAGGAATGAGTAGGTATTTGTTCAACAACCTCTACCCTAATCATCAATTACTAGAAACGGTTGATCCTCTCCAGTTAGCATTATCCAACGATAAAGATTTTTTACCGACACGAGTTGCATATAAACTTAACTTGACTGGCCCCGCAGTCAATGTGCAAACAGCCTGTTCTACTTCTTTGGTTGCTGTTCATGTAGCGTGTCAAAGCCTCTTAAATGGTGAATGCGACATGGCTTTAGCTGGTGGAGTTACCCTGGGCATTCCCCAGAAAATAGGTTATTTGCATCAAGAGGGAATGATTCTTTCTCCTGATGGACACTGCCGTGCTTTTGATGCTAAGGCACAAGGAACGATCGCGGGTAGCGGTGCTGGTATTGTGGTATTGAAAAGATTAAAGGATGCAATAAGCGATCGCGACCACATCCATGCCATTATTAAAGGTTCGGCGATTAATAATGATGGTGCAATGAAAGTGGGCTACACTGCTCCTAGTGTTAGCGGTCAAGCAGCAGTAATTGGTGAAGCTCAAGCTTTGGCTGGTGTAGATGCCGAAACAATTTCCTACATCGAAGCTCATGGCACCGCTACACCTTTAGGAGATCCAATTGAAATCGCAGCTTTAACTCAAGCTTTTAATCAAACTACAGATAAAAAAGGTTTCTGCGCTATTGGTTCGTTAAAAACCAACTTTGGACATTTGGATACAGCAGCAGGTGTCGCAGGTTTGATTAAAACTGTATTAGCATTGCAAAATAAAATGCTGCCTCCTAGTTTGCACTTCGAGACACCTAATCCCAAAATTGATTTTGCCAACAGTCCTTTTTATGTCAATACAACCCTGACTGAATGGAAAACAAATAACACCCCTCGCCGTGCTGGGGTTAGTTCCTTTGGTATGGGAGGTACTAATGCTCATGTCATTTTAGAGGAAGCACCTATTTTTGGGCAGGGGGCGCTTCGGAGCAGAGGGCAGGGGAGAAATTATCACTTGTTGTGTCTGTCTGCGAAAACTGCAAATGCTCTTGAGAAGGCAACAGCTAATTTAATCACGCATTTAAAAGAGCATCCAGAACTTAACTTAGGCGATGTAGCTTACACCCTCAATAGTGGTCGCCGGGGTTTTAATCACCGACGGATGTTAATTTGTCAAGACTTAGAAGATGCTGTCAAAGCTTCTAGTAGTTTAGCAGCCCAACAAGTTTTTACCAACTATACAGAGATTACAGACCGGTCTGTTGTCTTTATGTTTCCTGGTCAAGGTTCCCAATATGTCAACATGGCGCGGGAAATTTACGAAACCGAAACAGTATTTAAAGAACAAGTTGATTATTGCTCAGAAGTTCTTAAACCTCTACTAGGGCTAGATTTACGTCATATTATTTACCCCAGCGAAGAAAATATTGATGAGGTATCAAAGCAACTTCAACAGACAGAAATTGCCCAACCTGCTATTTTTGTCATTGAATACGCCTTAGCTAAATTATGGCAGTCATGGGGAGTGGAGCCACAAGCTGCGATCGGTCACAGTATTGGCGAATATGTAGCAGCAACTCTAGCAGAAGTTTTTTCCCTAGAAGATGCCTTATCTCTGGTAGCAGCACGCGGACAAATGATGCAGCAACTTACCACTGGCGCAATGCTTTCTGTTCCCCTGCCCACAGACAAGATAAAATCCCTATTAGGCAAAGAACTTTCTGTTGCAGCAATTAATCAACCTTCCCAGTGTATAGTTTCTGGCTCCATAGCAGCAATAGATGCACTACAAAATCAGCTTGCCGCTCAAGGGATTGAATGCCAACCTTTGCATACTTCCCATGCTTTCCATTCCCAGATGATGGAACCAATTTTAGAAGCATTTGCAGAACGAGTCAAAAAAGTTACTTTAAATTCCCCAAAACTTCCTTATATCTCCAACCTGACTGGTACTTGGATTACAGTTACACAAGCCACAAATCCTGACTACTACGCTCAACATCTGCGTTCTACAGTGCTGTTTGCCCAAGGTGTCGAGAAATTATTGGCAACACCTGAGCAAGTATTACTAGAAGTAGGGCCAGGACACACATTAACTACATTAGTCAAGAGGCATCCAGACAAAGCAGCCGCACAAACAGTCTTGACTTCGGTACGTCATCCTCAAGAAAAGCAATCTGATAATCGTGTTTTATTTAACACATTTGGTCAACTCTGGTTGGCTGGAGTCAAAGTAGATTGGTTTGGATTCTATAGTCAGGAGGAATATTACCGTCTTCCCTTACCGACTTATCCTTTTGAACGCCAACGTTATTGGATTGACCCCCCACAAAAAGCAGTTTGGGGACAGTTGCAAAATTTACCCCCAACATCACAATTGTGGACATGGCTTACACAAGCAGGTCAAAAGCAAGCAAATACTAGAAATGCAGAACTTAACGAGTTAACCTATCAAGAGAACAGACAATGGTTGGATCATTTATGTACAGCCTACATCAACTCTGCATTCAAGCAATTAGGGGCTTTTAGTAATCCCCAAGACAAGTATTGTTTAGAGAATTTGTTGGCGCAATGCCGTATTTCTCCCCGCTATCAGCAATTGTTGTCTAGATGGTTGCAAATATTAGTCGAGCAAGGACAACTACAGCAAGATGAGGGGCTATTTACTGGGCTAGTGCCATGTTCACAAGATTATATTAATGAACATTTACAAGAAGTCAGAGCGAGGTTCGCTGCTTCATCTTTAGTAGATTTAGATTTAGTGCAACGCTGTGGTGAAAATTTAGCTACTATTGTTGTTGGGGAACAAGAACTTCTAGAGATTTTCAATGAACTGGTTTACCAAAAAGAAAACAAAGGTTCATATTCAGAATCTCCCTTAATTAATTACTACAACTCTATCTTGCGCTCAAGCTTGGAACAGGTAGTCAAATCATTGCCATCATCGATTCACCTGAGAATTTTAGAAATCGGCGCAGGTACTGGTGTGTCTACGCAAGCATTATTACCTGTGCTGCCGCCCAAACAAACCAACTACACTTTTACTGATATTGGTAGCGGCTTCCTGACTCAAGCCCAACAGAAGTTTAGTCACTATCCATTTGTTGAATATCGATTACTAGACATAGATAAGTCACCAACTGAGCAAGGGTTTGAGAAATATAGTTTTGATGTAATCATAGCCTCTAATGTGTTGCACGCAACTCAGAACATAGATCAAACACTCCACCATGTGCGCTCTCTATTAGCTCCTGGCGGCTTCATCTTAGTATGGGAAATAACTCAACCGAAAATAGACTTTGATATTAGTTGGGGTCTGCTGTTGAAACCTTTAGACGATAAAAGACGCAACCCAGGTCAGCCTTTTATCACCAAAGACCAGTGGTTTGAAGCATTACGCGCTCAGGATTTTGTTCAAGTTGCTGCATTTCCTGAAACTGAAGCATTTGAGCATCAGATTATTATGGCTCAAGCTTCTGCGTCAGCTGCATTTAGCACAAAATATGGGCAAAAAGAGACTGACCAGCAATCAGAGATTTCATTACAAAGAAAGCCGGATATTTTTCAGCAAGAAAAACTATCTGCACTCCACTCAAGACCTAATTTGCCCAATTCATATATAGCTCCTCGTGATGAAAGTGAGCAAAAAATTGCCAATATCTGGCAAGAATTATTAGGAATTAAACAGGTAGGAATTCATGATAATTTTTTTGATTTAGGAGGAGATTCTTTAATAGCTGTTCAAGTTCTATCCCGGCTCCGAAATACTTTTTCTATCCGATTAACTGTAGCAAGTTTGTTTGAATCTCCCACAATAGCTGAAATAGCACCAAAGCTAGAAAAAGAACTAGAATCAGACACTAACTTAGGTGCTATTGAGAGAGAAGAAATCGTGATTTAAGTTACAAACAATTTTAATTACGTAGGTGTAAGCCTTAACGCAGGCTATTACGAATTAGGTGAAGATTTAGAGGTAATGATTCTATGAATATCGAACAATTGGTAGTTGATCTTAGTAAACAGGGTGTAAAGTTGTGGGTTGAAGGTGAGCAGTTGCGTGCTAATGCTCCAAAGGGAGTATTGACGCTAGAAACTCGTGACTTATTAGCTAAAAATAAAGCAGAACTTATCTTGTTGCTACACGATAAAAATGCTGGCACCGATACAGATTTACCCCTGATCAAAGCCGAGCGTCCTCAGAACTTACCTCTGTCTTTTGCCCAAGAACGACTCTGGTTATTAAACCAGTTGGAACCAGACAACCCCTTTTACAACGAACAAGCAGCTCTAAAACTTCACGGTCAGTTGAACGTCGTGGCGCTAGAGCAAAGCCTCAACAAAATTATCGATCGCCACGAAGCCTTACGTACCAACTTACGCACCATCAACGAGCAACCAGTCCAGGTAATTGCTGACAGCTTAACCTTAAATGTGCCAACAGTAGACCTCACAGAACTACCTGCAAATGAAAGAGAAATCGCTTGCCAACAATTAGCCACAATTGAAGCTAATCGACCCTTTGACCTTGCTAGTTCTCCTTTAATCCGAGCTTGTGTGGTTAAACTCACAGAGGTAGAACACGCTTTGGTACTAACAATACACCACATCGTGTTTGATGGTTGGTCAATGGGCATATTGATGCGCGAGTTAGCAACCATTTACTCAGCTCTGTGCAATAACTCGTCCCCAAAACTGCCTGAGCTACCATTTCAGTATGCCGACTTTGCTATTTGGCAACGGCAATGGTTGCAAGCAGAAGTACTCCAAACGCACCTTGATTACTGGAAGCAACTACTCAAAAACGCTCCTACCTTACTAGAATTACCCACAGACAGACCAAGACCAGCGATTCAAACTTTCCGGGGCGCAATTCAATATAAAAAATTTTCAAATGAACTGAGTCAAGCGATCGCCAATTTCAGTAGGCAAGAAGGAGCTACACTATTCATGACGCTGTTCGCAGCATTTGTTACCTTGCTTTATCGCTATACAGGCTCGGATGACATTGTAGTGGGTACGCCTCTTGCTAAACGCGATCGCTTGGAACTTGAAGGGTTAATTGGCTTTTTTGTCAACACTTTAGCACTACGTACTGATTTGTCAGGCAACCCCAGTTTTCAGCAGTTGCTCAGTCGAGTGCGGCAACTGACACTGCAAGCTTACACTCATCCAGACCTCCCCTTTGAGGAGTTGGTAAAAGCATTGCAGCCACAACGAGACCTCAGCCATACACCACTGTTTCAGGTGATGTTTGTCCTCGAAAATGCGCCCATATCTGAGATAGAACTGCCTGGGCTGACTGTCAGTTTATTCGGGACAGAAAGGACAAGTGCCAAGTTTGATTTAACTTTATTCATTAAAAACACTACCACTGGGCTGGTAGCTGTGTGGCAATACAACACAGACTTGTTTGACTCTAGCACCATAGATCGGATGGCAGGTCATTTTGTGACTTTGCTGGAAGGTGTTATTGCCAACCCACAGCAGCAAATTTCCCAATTGCCCCTGCTGACACAAGTTGAACAAAGACAGTTACTTGTTGATTGGAACTATACTCAGGTAGATCATCCCCGTGATAAATCTATCCATCAGTTGTTTGAGGAGCAGTGTTTGAGTACACCCGATGCAGTGGCGGTGGAGTTTGGCAATCAACAACTGTCCTACTATGAATTGAACTGTCGTGCTAACCAATTAGCCCATTATCTAAAGTCTTTGGGTGTGAAAGCCGATGTGCTAGTTGGGTTATGTGTTGAGCGTTCCTTAGAAATGGTCGTAGGACTATTAGGGATTCTTAAGGCAGGTGGGGCTTATGTGCCAGTTGATCCAAACTATCCTCAAGAGCGTTTGGCTTTCATGTTAGAAGATGCTCAAGTTTCAGTATTGCTGACCCAGCAGTCACTCGTTGACAGACTACCTGAGCATCAAGCAAAACTTGTCTGCTTAGATACTGACGCTGGACTGTTTTGTCAATCCAGTCAGGAAAATCTTATCTCTGGCGTACAAGTTAATAACTTAGCTTATGTAATTTACACGAGTGGTTCTACAGGTCAACCTAAAGGCGTAGCCCTTAATCAGCTTGCTCTTTGCAATCTGATTCTGTGGCAACTTCAAAATAATACAATTTCTACTGGAGCAAAAACCCTACAATTTGCCCCTATTAGCTTTGATGTCTCCTTCCAAGAAATATTCACTGCCTGGTTTTCGGGAGGCACATTGTTCTTAATTGGGGAGGAACTACGCCGAGATCCAGTAGCTTTGTTAGGTTTCCTCGAAGAAAAAGCTGTTGAGAGACTGTTTGTTCCCTTTGTTGTCTTACAGCAACTAGCTAAAATCGCTGTTGATAGTGAGTTAGTTAATAGTCATCTGAGGGAAATTATTACTGCTGGGGAACAGTTGCAAATTACTCCGGCTATATCTCAATGGTTCAGCAAACTAGGTGATTGTATTCTGCACAATCATTATGGGCCATCGGAAACCCATGCAGTCACTACTTTTACACTGAGTAATTCAGTAGACACTTGGCCGTTACTTCCTCCGATTGGACAGCCAATTGCCAATACACAAATTCATATTTTAGATAAATATTTACAGCCTGTACCTATTGGTGTGCCAGGAGAGTTGTACATTGGTGGTGTCTGTTTGGCACGAGGCTACCTCAACCGTCCAGAGTTAACACAAGAAAAATTTATCTCCAATCCGTTTGAGAAGCTAGGAGAGAGTAAATTATATAAAACAGGTGACTTAGCCCGTTATCTGCCAGATGGCAACATCGAATACTTAGGACGCATCGACAACCAAGTCAAAATACGCGGTTTCCGCATTGAGTTAGGAGAAGTTGAAGCAGTACTAAGCCAGCATGAAGATGTGGAAGGATGTTGTATCATCTCCCGCGAAGACACTCCCGGTGATAAACGTCTAGTCGCTTACGTAGTAGCACATCAGGACTGTACACCCACAATTAGCGAACTGCGGCAATTCCTCAAAGCAAAGCTGCCAGAGTACATGGTACCCAATGTTTTTGTCATGTTGGAGTCTTTGCCACTAACTCCTAGCGGTAAGGTAGACCGCCGCACTTTACCTACACCAGATTTATACAGCAAAATCACAGATAAATATGTAGCCCCACGTACTCCGATTGAAGAACTGTTGGCACAAATTTGGGCGCAAGTGCTGAAAGTAGAACCAGTGGGTATTTATGACAACTTCTTTGAATTAGGGGGACATTCACTACTAGCAACGCAACTAGTTTCACGCATCCGCAACATTTTTAAAGTGGAACTACTATTGCGTGAGTTGTTTGCCACAGCAACACTAGTTGAATTGGCACAAGCAATTGAGCAGTTACAGCAACAGAACTTAGAACTGTCTGCACCACCCATTCTACCAAGAGCCAAGAATACAGACTTACCACTGTCATTTGCTCAACAGCGTTTGTGGTTTTTAGACCAGTTTGAGCCGAACAGCCCCTCGTATAACATTCCTGTGACTTTACGTCTAGTAGGAACTCTTAATGTTGCAGCCTTAGAGCAAAGCTTACAAGAAATTATTCATCGCCACGAAGCGTTACGCACTAATTTCGTCACTGTTGATGGACAACCAACGCAAATTATTAGGGAAGAGGGAACAGGGAAGAGGGA
>CAZZZY010000003.1:0-30378 GCA_964658545.1 uncultured Acetobacteraceae bacterium
TCCCAATTCCCAAATTCAAATTATCCCCAGTTTTGCTAACCGCTCAATAGTGGCTTGCTGGGTTTGGAGGAAGGGTTTGCGGTCTATTTCTCCTTCCAGCATAGTATTAGCTGGGTAAAAGTGTGATTGGTGATAACTTTCGGCGTATAGTTCACTAAATCAATCTCGGCAAATGCTGCCATGCTCTCACCTGCACCTGTTTCTGCTAAATTAATTCCGCGATGATCGATGATTTTAGAGCCACCATCAGCCGAAGCTATAGGGATAGCAATATTAGCGATACCTGCGGTATTAGCAGAAACTACATAAGCCATATTTTCAACGGCGCGAGTGATTTTTGCTGCATCTTTAGGGGTAAGGTTTTTGTTATAGACTTCCGAGAATTGCCCTTAGTCTAAACCTCAACGATACATACTGCAATTTTATGTAAAATTCTTTTATTGTAGTTAATTGTAAAAATACAAATAACTTTTTTCTTAACTATAGACAAATTAGGATAAAAACAAATATTAATAAGTTAGTTCTTTTATTGTAAATACATATATGGCTTTTGATTTAGATGAAGCTTTTCAACTCGATATAGCTCAAGTTGATTTAAAAAAGGCACATTCAATAGTATTTAGTTTATATGATGACCCGAAAATCCCTTTTGTAGTTTGGTTACTAGAGAACCCTAAGAGCCTATTGGCGTTACCTGGAAAAATTAGTTTGCGCCACCATGATTATATTCACATACTTTTAAGTAGAGGAATTTCTTCTCAAGATGAAGCTTTTGTAATAGGATTTACAATGGGTAATGACTTAAAAACCAATCAACTACATTTATTCATATATAAATTTTTTGCTAAATTTATATATCCAGTTTCTTATAGATTTTCCAAGTTAGACTTCATGAATTTTAACTTAGGATTTATCTATGGCAGAAAGATTAAAATTAAACAAATAAATGAGATCGATTTTAAAATGTATCAAAATGAAAATATCAGATACTTAAGAGATTTTTTCGGTATAAATACTGATGAAACGAAATTGATGCGAGAGTATTAAATGGGGTTAAGCTAAAAAACATCTAATTTGCATAATCGAATTAAGCATAACTCTTGTGAGGTGGGCATCTTTCCCACCCAGTATATACAAGTTTATTTGTGGAACAGGTTAGTACTAATTAAAATGCATCTAAAAAAATAGTATGAGAATACACCTACCTTATAAATTGAGATTTGTTTCTTCTCAACTTGTAACTGTAACAGTACTGCTGACATTGCTCTTATTTATTCCTCAAATTTGGCTCAACTGGCAAGTATATAATAGCTTTAATAATATTGTTAAATATGAATTTAAGCTACAAATTCTGAGTGATGAAATTACTTATTTTGATGAAGTATTAACGATGTCAGCTCGGATGAATGCTGCCACAGGTAACTTTATTTGGGAACAACGGTATCGCCAATTTGAACCTAAGCTAGATATTGCTATTAAAGAATCTATTAAACTTGCTCCTAAAGCATATAAAAATGAGGATACCAAAATAATTGATGCTACTAATCAGCTCTTGGTTGCAATGGAATATCAATCTTTTGATTTAGTTAATAAAAATCAAAAAGAGAAAGCTAAACTACTGCTGTTTAGCAGCGAATATGAAAATAATAAACGCATTTATGCTAATGGTGTTGCCCAAAGAAAGCGTAACATTTCACTTCAGTTACACCAGAAAATTGATGAATATTATCAAAGAGTTTTTTGGGCAATTTTAGAATCTATTATAAGTTTAGTAATGCTGATTCCAGCATGGCTGTTAGTATTGCATTTATTGCAACAATACTTAAAAGAGAAAAAAATTGCTCAAGCCGCCTTAGAAGAAACTAATTCTAGATTGGAAACACAAGTTGCAGAGAGAACAGTAAAATTAAAATTCAAAAACTTTCAACTAAAACAGACACTGAAAGAATTGCAACACACTCAAGTACAACTTGTTCAAACTGAGAAAATGTCTTCATTAGGTCAGTTAGTTGCGGGTGTTGCTCATGAAATCAATAATCCAGTTAATTTCATTTATGGCAACCTAATCTACGTTAGAGAATATAGTCAGCAATTACTAACTTTAATTACCCTGTATCAGCAACAATGTTATAATCATAGCCCAGAAATAACTACTCTAGTCGATCAGATAGATTTAGAGTTTATTATTGATGATATGCCAAGAATATTATCATCAATGGAAATTGGTACTGAACGTATTCGCGAAATTGTACTAACTTTGCGTAACTTTTCGCGTCTTGATGAAGCAGACATGAAATTTGTTGATATTCATGAAGGAATTAATAGTACCCTATTAATTTTACAGTATCGTCTCAAAGAAAATCATAACCAGCAGGAAATTACAATTATCAAAGATTATGGTAATTTGCCTCTTGTTGAATGTTATGCGGGAGGATTAAATCAGGTATTTATGAATATCTTAAGTAACGCTATTGATGCTTTATATCAATGGGAAACAGAGTGTTTAGAAGGAGAGATTGAAAAACAGCTTAGTTCTATTATTATCCATACTCAAGTTAAAAATAAAGAATACATAATTATTAGTATTAAAGATAATGGTTCAGGAATAACTAAGGAAGCCCAAGCTAGATTATTTGACCCTTTCTTTACTACTAAACCTATAGGTAAAGGTACTGGCTTAGGATTATCTATTAGTTACCAGATTATAGTGGAAAAACATAAAGGGAAAATTAAGTGTATTTCTGCACCTGGTGAAGGTACAGAATTTGTGATTGAGATTCCTATCAAGCAGACGCGGTAAGTAAATATATGAACTGTGCCTAGCTTTAGCGTAGTTCTGGGAAAGAAGTCTACACCTGTAACCGAGCTTACATTACCGCCAGATGTCTATATAATATATTTATAATTATTTGTGGTCATACATTTGACATAATATTGCAATGTTTTTGTCAATATTATGTGCAATAGTTTACTCATCAAACTGATTAACGGAACTAGGCAGCTAACCCCTGCCTTTTTTAATCAATACCCTATACTACTACATTTGAACACAACTTTAGCAGTAGCAAGCTTTAATTTCCTTGCTATTTAATTATGGGCTATTCCCCTTTACCTGAGAATTACTAATAGAAAATCCTCGGCGCGTGGGTTTAATACTAGTTAGCTCCACCTGAAAACTTACCTTGTCGGTCATTTCCCCGCTTTTGGCTTCCAAAGTCCACTTCCCAGGACGCAAATTCCAAAATAAAGAATTAGCTGAGTTTGTATCTAACTTTTCCCCATTTAGCCACCATTCAACAGGCGCAGATTTATTTCCCGCCAGCTTAAATTCGAGTTTTTGCTTTGCTTCTTCACCTGGATAGAGTAAGAATAAATCGCCATGATGCGGAGATAAAATTCTCAAATTGCTAGAAATAAGACTCGATTGCTGTTGTTTTGCCAACCATTCATCATACTCTGGTGGTAAATTGAATGGATTGTCACCTTCGTAGGCAACTTTATCTTCTGGATAGAAATATTCCTGTACTACTGATGTACAATCTGGTGTTGGTCGTAACCCCGAAATTGCACAAACAGGTAATTGCACTAAACCTTCAGGAGGTGGAAAACCTGCTGGTTCTTGATGTTCGTGCAGGTGTAACATAATCCGATTCCACAAAGGTGCAGCGCCTGTCACACCTGATACTTGTCGCATCGGTTCGCCGTTGAAATTGCCTACCCAAGTAGCGACGGTGTAATCGGTGGTGAAGCCAACTGTCCAAGTATCACGAAAATTGGAAGAAGTGCCAGTTTTAACAGCAACAGGAAAGGGTAAATTTAACACAGAGTCTACACCAAAGGCCGTTGCACGAGCATGATTATCACTGAGGATGTTAGTAATTAATTGCCATATCGTTGTTGAATTTGGGATTTGAGGTTGTACCTTTGATGCGCTTTCAGCGTGACTTGGATTTTGGATTAGGGAATCGGAAAATGTGCTTACTAAAGGGGTCGCATCTCCTTGTCGTGCTATAGTCAGGTAGGCACGGGCTAGTTCCCATAAACTGACTTCGCCGCTACCGAGAGTTAACCCTAAACCGTAATGTTCTGGGGTTTGATTGAGGTTTTCAAATCCTAATTGATGCAGTCGTTCTAAGAAAGTTTCCACACCTACTTTTTCTAACACCCGCACTGCGGGTACATTCAGTGAATTTGCTAACGCGATTCGCACCCGCACAGGCCCAAGAAAGCGTTCGGTATAATCGGTTGGGCTGTAAAGTCTTGCACCGGGAATTGCATAATGGGCAGGCACATCTGCTAGAATAGTATTTGGGCGAATTAAACCTTTTTCTAAAGCTAATTCATAGACAAAAGGCTTGAGAGTAGAACCTGGTTGACGTAGCGCTTGTACTCCATCATTACGTCCTAGTTTTGCTTCATTAAAGTAATCAGGTGAACCGACATAAGCCAAAATTTCACCAGTGTGATTGTCAATCACCAACGCAGCTGCATCATGGACATTATTGGCGGCGAGGGAAGAAATCACCTGTTGCACCTGTGCTTCGACAAACTGCTGTAGAGGACGATTTATAGTTGTACGGATGGGGGAATTTTCTGCTGTTTGCGCCTTATCAAACTGATTGGCTAACCAAAATAAAAAGTGTGGTGCGGCGATAATTCCCCGTTGGCGAGATTGAAACACAATCTTTTCGGTGGATGTTCGGTCTGCGAGCGCACCACTAATATACTTTTCCTGTACCATCCGATTAAGGACGTATTTTTGTCGCTGCTTTAATCGTTCCCAATGTTCATAAGGATTAAAGTATGTGGGATTATTGGGAATAGCAGCCAACAGACTAGCTTGGGCAAGATTCAATTCACTAGCCGGGATAGAAAAATAAGTCCGCGCTGCTGCTTCCACACCATATATATTCCCGCCCATTGGTAGCCGATTAATATATGCAGAGAGAATTTCATCTTTATTCATCCCTGCTGCTAACCGCCAAGATAGCCAAATTTCACTCAGTTTACCAGATAAACTGCGAGGCACTGGATCTAACATCCGCGCCAACTGCATAGTAATCGTGGAAGCCCCTGAAACAATTCTTTTAGCGTGGATGGCTTCTTTGCCGGCGCGGATAACAGCTTTCATATCCAACGCCCCATGATGGTAAAAGCTGCCATCTTCGGCGGCTAAAATAGCATGGGTAAACTGCGGCGAAACCTGATTTAGTGCGACTACTGATGTATGTTCTTGGTCACGGGTGAGCAATGTTCCTAATGGTAAACCATTGCGATCGCTAAATTGCATTGCCAACTGATTTTGGGCAATATCTGTGGCCCGAACGGGCGCAAAATAAGGTATTAACCGGATAATTAGGCAGATTACAAGCACAGCCAGGATAACTTTGCTACTGTGCTTAATTTGGAGTAGCGATCGTAAAATTAGTTTCATCAGGGAATCCCCTGTCTCAGAAAATTTACCTTAATTTGGACGCGGCGATTACATCTACATCAGTAAATATGTCAAATCCTTAACGATCCATTTTTCATAACTTAGCAGATGTAAATTAATGTTTGCAGAAGTTAAATACTTCTTCATAGTTAAGAATTGTAGTGATTTTTCGGAACAATCTCACGGGATTGGTTATCTATGTAAATAAACATAGTTAAATCCAAAATCTGGGTAAAAAATAGTCATCTGGCATCCTTTATTAATCTTGGCATTACCAAATCAATCAGGGAATGCCAACTTTTCCTAGCTATAATTTGTAAATTTTTTATTACTAAAAATATGAGTATCAGAGTTTTACTCCGTTTACCCTATAAGATTACTTATCTCTTCCTTCGCGTCCTTGGCGTTCTTGGCGGTTGTCTGCGCCAAGCCGAAGCGTCTACGTTCAAAAAAATTAGCCATTCCTCACGCCAGAAGAGAAGAATACAGTTTCTTCTTCTCTTTACATTCATGCTAGCGATGACAGGGTGTAATTTTTTTGGTGTCAACTCAAATAAAGAACAACTCCCAGCAGTATCCCCACTCACACCACCAAAACTCCCAGACTGGATTGAACAAATCAGTCCCATTGGCGATGCAAAACCTCTTAACCAAATCCGCATCCGTTTTAAAGAAGCCTTAATCCCAGTTGAAAGTCTTGACAGTCCAGAACAGCAGAAAATATTACAAAAATTTGCCCTTTGGCCACCTTTACCCGGTCAATTTCGCTTTTTGACACCCCGCATGGTAGGTTTTCAAGCCGAAAAAGCATTGCCAATAGCCACAAGATTCCAAGTCACCCTCAAAGCTGGTTTAGCCGATTTAAAAAATCATCGGCTAGACAAAGATTTACCTTGGACTTTCAACACCGAATCTATTAATCTGACTAATTTACCCGGTGTCAATCCCATTGAAAAAGCTGATATCGAACCAATTGATTTACAACAAAAGCTACACTTTACTTCCAATGTAGAATTGAATTTAGCTTCTGTACAAGAACATTTGCAGTTAATTCCTGAAGGTAAAAATAAAGGGATAGGTTTTAAAATTGAATTAGACAAAGAAGAAAAACCAGTAAAAAAGGATGAAGACCCTTTAGAAAAATTTGATCCTTCGGCAAGCAATTGGATTTATAATCTCATTCCCCAGCAAAATCTCGAAAAAGCAACCCCTTATCGCTTAGTATTTTCTCCGGGAATACGTCCTGCTTATGGAAATCTCCCTACAGAGAAAGAATTTGCCAGTAAATTAGCAACTTATTCGCCTTTAGCATTCCAGAAAATTGACTTTTACGGACAGCCAGATGCAGGTGGAACATTTGGCAGATTCCTTAAAGGCAGTCCCCAGCTAGAATTTAATAATATATTATTGGCAGATTCCGCTAAAGAAAATATTACCATTAATCCGGCACCAAAAGACATTTCCAGAATCATCCAAATTAATGATGAAGATAAAATTATCGGCATCAATCCCTACGCGCTAGAACCTGCCAAGACTTATACAATTACTATTGGCGGAAATCTCAAAGATAAATTTGGTCAGACTTTGGGTAAACCTGTCACACTTAAATATGATACTGGAGATTTAGCTGGGGATATCTGGGTACCATCAGATTTGAATATTTTCCCCACAAGTAAAGATTTACAACTAAATATTAGTACAGGAAATCTGCCAGAATCTAAATACAAAGCAGCTTATCAAGTAGTTCAACCGAAAGATTTAGTTTATTTTAATAATAGTAATGATTTATTACCCCAACCTGCTGAATGGCAAAGCTTTCAGGTATCGGGTAAGAAAAATCAATCAGTTGATATTGCTGTTCCTCTGCGGGAAAAAATAAGTGCAGCCACGGGAATGTTAGCCTATGGAGTGCAAGCCCGCACTAATAAATATCAGGAGAACGGTAAGGAACTGTGGCGAGAACCTACCACTTATGGCATGGTTGAATTGACAAATTTGGGCGTTTTTACTCAGTGGTTTCCTGAATCGGGCTTAATTCGCGTCAATCATCTTACAGATGGTTCCCCAGTTCCATCGGCTGCTGTTGAAATTTATCAATCAAAATTACAAGCAAAATCTCGCCCGGAACCAGTACCTTGTGCAACTGGTAAAACTGATGAAAATGGAATTTTTAGAATTGTCCGTGAAGGATTACAGCCATGTTATTCTGGGAATGAAAGTTCTAGTAAATCACCACAATTATTAGTAATTGCCCGTGAAAATCAAGATTGGGCATTCGCTAGAACCGAAGAATATAGCGGCGTGTATGGTTACGGTATTGATGCAGGTTGGCAAGAGGGTAAGCCGGAATCACGCGGGGTAATTTTCTCAGATAGACAATTATATCAACCAGGCGAAAAAGCTTGGTTAACTGGGTTTGCTGGCTTCTTACAAAATGGCACAATCCAGCAAGATAAAAATGCTGTCTACCAATTAACTTTGGTAAATCCTGATGGACAAAAGACTAACTTAGGTACGCAAACTACAAATGAATTTGGTACGTTTTCTCTGGAACTGCCAATTAAAACTACTCAGCGTTTAGGCTACCATACAATCCAGGCTCAGGGTAAGAACGGACAAGAACTTTCTGGAGAATTTCGGGTAGCTGAGTTTAAGCCACCCAATTTTAAAGTCGAACTCAACTTAGATAAAGAATTTGCTTATATTGACGATAAAGTTGAGATTAATGCTACAAGTAATTATTTATTTGGTGCGCCTGTAGAAGGTGGAGAAGCAAAATATTTTATTACTCGCCAACAAGCTAATTTTATTCCCAAAGGTTGGGACGAATTTACTTTTGGTCGGCAATGGTTATGGCCGGAAGAATCTCCTACTGTATCTAGCGATGTGTTACAAAATCATGCCCAGCTAGATGCTAATGGTAAAAGTAGTCAAACGGTGAGTGTGGCTAATGATTTACTATATCCCATGACTTACCAAGTAGATGTACAAGTTGCAGATGTTTCTAATCTATCTGTAGCGAATTCCAAAACTTTTACAGCCTTACCAAGTAATCGTCTTATCGGCTTAAAAAGTAATTTTATTACTGATGCTGGTAAGGCTTTCCCTATTGATGTGGTTGTGACTGACCCTACAGGAAAACCGATAACAGGTCAACGGGTGCGGCTGGAATTACAAGAGATTAAATATAGTAGCGTCACCCAATTAGTTGAAGGTAGCCGAACGCCAAAAAATCAAGTTGAATATAAAACAGTGGGACAAGCAGAAATTACATCTACTAGCAATCCGCAATCGGTAAATTTGACAGCACCAGAATCAGGTTCATACCGAATTAGAGTTAATTTTAGCGATGCAAAATCTGAATTAAGCGCCACAGACTTACAAATTTGGGCAACTGGAGAAAATCCAGTATTTTGGGGTACAAGAGAAAAAGATGTCTTAGAAGTTAAATTAGATAAAAAAGAGTTCAAACCCGGAGAAACCGCTACTGTACTAATTCAATCTCCCTATCCAGATGCAGAATTGTACTTTGCTGTGATTAAAGACAAACCCCTTTATCAGCAAATTACCAAAGTTCAGGGAGGCACACCACAAATTCAGTTTCAAGTTACGCCAGAAATGCTGCCAAATGCAGCCATCGAAGCTGTCTTAGTTAGGCAAGGTAAACCCATAAATCAAGTAGAAGCAGGAACTTTAGATAACTTGGTGAAGATTGGTTTTACACCTTTTAAAGTTAACTTGGAGGATAAGTATTTAAAACTGCAAGTTAAGCCAGTACAAGCATCATTAGAACCTGGTGCAGAAGCAACAGTACAACTGCAACTCAAGGATAATCAAGGAAATCCCACCAAAGGACAGTTGACAGTCATGGTGGTAAATGAGGCGGTGTTACAACTTTCTGGTTATCGTCCGCCAGATTTGGTGGATACAGTTTACGCAGAACAGACAATATCTACCCGCTTTAGCGATAATCGACCGGATGTCATATTACAAGCACAAGATGTAGCTAAACCCAAAGGTTGGGGTTATGGCGGTGGTTTCTCAACTGGTGCAGCAAATACTCGTACTCGCACTGATTTTCAAGCCTTAGCTTACTACAACGGTTCTGTTCTCACCGATGCTAACGGTAATGCACAGATAACCTTTAAACTCCCGGATGACTTAACTACATGGCGAGTGATGGCTGTCGCCACCGATGGAAATCTGCGTTTCGGGAATGGGGACGCGACCTTTATCACCACCAAGCCACTACTAACTAATGCCATCTTGCCACAATTTGCCCGTCCAGGCGATCGCATCCTTGCCGGTTTATCTGTAACTAACAACACCGGGAATACAGGAAATCTCTCAATCAATGGCGAACTTAGCGGTACGGTGAAGTTTGCTGAGAAAAACCCCACAACTACTGCTTTGCAAACCAAAGCTGAATCCGCAACTCATGCTTATCGCTTTCCAATGGTGGCGGATAGCGGGGGAATTGGTAAAGTTCGCTTTACCACTCAGCTAAATGGTACAGCCGCAGACGCTTTTGAAGTACCTTTGGAAGTTAAGCCAATGGAAATTACCGAACAAGTCGTTGAAACTGGTGTAACTGAAAAACAGATAAATATTCCTCTGAATGTTGATAAAAATACCTTCCCTGATGCGGGAGGTTTAGATATTCAGTTGGCGAGTAGTTTGATTCCAGAGATTAAAGCACCAGCCAAGCAGGTTTTAGAAGATAATGATTTACCGTTTACAGAACCGGCTGCAAGTCAATTAATGATTGCAGCTAATTTGCAAACTATCGCCCAAAAATATGGTCAAACCTTTGCAGAATTTAATCCTAGCCAACAGGCAAATAAAGCAATTGAACAATTACAAAAACTTCAGATAGCCGATGGTGGTTTTGCTGCTTTCCCCGGACAAGAAAAATCCGACCCTTGGGTTTCTTCTTATGCGGGTGAATCTTTGGCTAAAGCCAGTCAGGTGTTTCCTAATTTAATCGATTCTGCAATGCTATCTCGCCTGAAAGCTTATCTGCAAAAAGTTCTAGCGAATCCTGGAGAATACGATTTTTGCAAACAACTACTCTGTAAAAGGCAACTGCAACTCAATGCTTTAATCGCTTTATCAGAATTGGGAGATAAACGCAATACTTTCCTCGCAGATATTTACGAACAGCGCAATAATTTTGATTTAGTAACTCAAATTAAACTAGCGCGATACTTATCTCAATTCCCAGAATGGCAAAATGAATCTCAACAACTAGTAAACAAACTGCAACAGAATATATATGAAACTGGTCGTACAGCAGTTGTGAGTTTACCCAGCAGTTGGGGATGGATGAGTTCATCTACGACGACGCAAGCGCAAGCTTTACGTTTATTTATTGCCAAGCAGAGTAAACCCGAAGTTATAGATAAATTATTCCAAAGTCTTCTGGCACTGCGACGAGATGGCACATGGCAAACTAACTATAATAATGCCCAAGCATTAACAGCTTTGGTAGATTATAGTCAACTACAATCAACGCCACCGAATTTTGTTGCCACTGTGCAATTAGCTGGTAAGAAATTAGGAGAAAATCACTTTGATGGCTATAAAAATCCTAGCTTACAACTAAATGTGCCCATGAATCAATTACCTCGTGGTCGGAATGATTTAACGCTGCAAAAGTCAGGTAATGGGACTTTGCACTATCTAGTTGCTTATAATTATCGCTTGCTAGGAAATCAACCAGGTAGATTTAACGGTTTACGCATAACACGAGATATTAGTCAAGTAAACAAAGAGAAATCTTTACAAAAAACAGGTCTTTACGCTTTCGATCAACCCTTGACTTTAGCCTCTGGACAGGTGTTTGATATTGGTTTAGAAATTATTGCCGATCGCACCGTGGATCATATAGTAATTAAAGATCCGCTACCAGCAGGATTTGAGGCGGTGGATGCAAGTTTTCAAACTACCACAGCTGCATTACAAGCAAAAGCCGATAGCTGGGAACTTGGCTTTAGAAATATCTACCGCGATCGCATTATCGCCTATGCCGACCACCTGGAACCAGGAGTTTATAGCCTGCATTACTTAGTCCGTTCTGTCACCCCTGGGACATTTTCTTGGCCTGGTGCAGAAGTTCATCTGCAATATGCACCAGAAGAATTTGGGCGGACTGCTGAGTCTACATTGATACTGGAAGATGGAAAGTAATTGGCTCTAGGTAAAGTTCTATTGCTTCTTGAATATTCTCTAATGCTTTTGGCAATGAACTTACTTTTCTATTTTTAATGATTTTTGACCATCGCATTGTAATTGAAGTGCGAAAATTTGAAAGGTGCGATCGCACCAGTTCATGGTAAACAAAATTTGTATCTTTCATTACTGCCAACCATATAATGCTCAACAGGTTACGATCAATTAAGAAGTAATAATTTTTTACGGCACCGCCAGGAGTCTCTTAATGTTCATCAACGAATTATCACCTATATTCAAAGAATTTATCCATCATCCAGTCTCATTTGTGGGTGGTTTCTTTTCTGGTGTACTTCGGCTCAATCTTGCAGATGATCCTGTTAAAAGCTGGCTAGATCACAAGATCCGCTCAAATAGTTACACCAGTAGCACAACAGACGCACATAATGGCAAAGCTACTGGGCCTCAACAGATTTCGATTGAGTGACATACTCCCACACTGTATGCTTGCATACAGTGTGGGCTTCTCAGCGACTCCCGGTATCCCGTCGGACAAAAACTTACGCTTTTTTTTGACTGCACGGGATGCCCCACCGCACAGTTGTAGCTTGCTTCCCGAAGGGTACAAGTACAAACTATAACGAACCCAGGCGATGAAATTATTCTGAATACACCCTACTATTTCAACCATGAAATGGCGATGCCTGCGGCGGTAAACTACGCAATAGCTGGTTGTCGTCCAATATTAGTGGCGACAGATGAAAATTACCAACTACGAAAAGAAGCGATCGCTCAAGCAATTACCCCCAAAACACGGGCTGTAGTCACAATTTCACATAGTTGGGAGTTGATATTTGATTTATGAAGGCGTTAGACTGTGTTGGCGTACTTACTTTGCAATATAAGTATAAAATCTAACAAATGCCAATTATTATTAAAAACCTGAAAGAATGTTTTCAAACATAACCTTCCTTTCCACAAACCAGGACTTTCATTGTGTCAAAGGTAGACGTAATTAATTATGAAAAATAACGATAATTTTGTATTACGTAATACCTGGTACTATGCTCTGCCTAGTAATCAGATCAAGCCAGGTATGATGGTCGGTCGTATTTTTTTGGGAGAACCGGTGCTGCTAGTCCGCAGCCAGGATGGTAAAGTCTCTGCTATGCGCGACATTTGTCCCCATCGGGCTGTACCCCTGAGTTGTGGTAGATTCAATGGGCAGGAAGTGGAATGCTGCTACCACGGTTGGCGTTTTGACCCGTCTGGACGCTGTACTACGATTCCATCTCTTCTGGAGGAACAGCAGATGGATTTGAGTCGCTTTGATGTCCAATCCTATACAGTCCGGGAAGCTCAAGGGAATATCTGGATATATATGGCTGATCCAGATAATTCTAAACCTGCTCCTCCTGAAATGGAGATTCCAGTAATTCCAGGGTTTGACGAGCAATCCCTACGGGGGGCTGCGCCAACGCCGCAGTTAGTAGAGGTCGTCAGATTCCCCTGTTTTATAGATCATGCAGTGGTAGGTCTGATGGACCCCGCCCATTCACCTTATGTTCATCGCGCTTGGTGGTGGCGAAATGAACAACTGCACGAGGAAGTCAAGCAATTCGATGCTTCGCCCTACGGCTTCACGATGCGACGACACCGATTACCAGAGAATGGGGGGCGATTATACTGGTTAATTGGCGGTGGTACGCCGGAAACGGAGATTTCTTTCCGTTTACCTGGAGTGAGAATAGAAGAAACCACCATTGGCAACCATCGAGTCGTTAATTTAACGGCAGTTACACCCATTTCAGACACAGAAACTGAAGTAACTTTTGCTGTTTACTGGACACTTTCTTGGGCGGGATTTTTCAAGCCACTGATCCGTCTAGCGGCGCAAAGCTTCATTGGTCAAGACCGAACGGTAGTGGAAAAGCAGCAGATTGGCCTGAAATATAATCCTGTGCTGCGACTGATTAAAGACTCAGATATGCAGGCGCAGTGGTACTACCAGTTAAAGCGGGAGTATGCTCGGTCTGTCGCTGAAGGACGAGAATTTGTGAATCCCGTTAAGGATCAGATACTCCGCTGGCGTGCCTAAATTACTCCAAACTAAATTCTGTAAATGCTGTTTGGGCAAACAGCATATTTCGGTCTACTGCTGACAAGATTTTATTATTGGTTCGTTGGTGCAACCCGCCGTAGGCATTGCTATTTAAACAGCGACAAACTAACTGGGCCACATCTGCACGATTGATGCTACCAATAATATGCGGATCTTCAGTTAAAACGCCATTACCTGTTGCTGGTTCTGACTTGAGTCCACCAGGACGGATGATTGTATAAGTAAGTCCACTGGCAATTAAGTGTTGTTCAGCTTTGTCTTTCTCAACTAAAACTGTTCCTAGTGCTGCCAAAACTTGGGGTGACAAAGCAACAACACTATTGCCAGCACCAATGGAAGATACAAGAATAAACTTTTGCACTCCAGCTTTAACTGCTGCATCGATCAGATTTCTATTACCGGGGTAATCCGCCCTTTCTCCGTCTGTTGGTAAGCCGCCGATTGTACTGATAACAGTGTGAATAGGTTCATCTGTCAGGATTGCGCATTCTACATCACCAACATTTAAGGCATCTCCCAGAACTACCTCAATACCGATTTTTTCTAGTTCAGTAGCAACTGCTGCTGTTCTCAGGAGTGCTTTGACCTTTAGCTGTTGCGCTATCAGGTATTGGGCAATTTCTCGACCAACACCGCGACTTGCCCCAGCCAGAAAAATATAAGATGCACTTGTCATAATAAACTTAACTGTTTACGTTCCAAGGATTTTATCAGAGGATTGGCAGTATTTATTTAGCGGCTTGGAAAAAAGCACGAATTGTCATCTTTAGTAGAGCAATTATACTTAACCCAATTGTAGGAAGTATTTTGGTAAACAATTGTGCCAATCTAGCAAATAACTTTTCTTTGGATTTATTTATGGCTAAAAAATCTCAAACAAATCTAGAACAATACCAAGATGTCAGATTATCTGCTACTACCAGAATCTGGGTAATTACAGTCGCCATTCTCGGAGTTTGCGTCCCACTATCAGCTGTTACTAGAAGCGGTGCTATTCTTCCTTTAGTTGCTATTGGTGGCGCAGCAGTTAGTACTATTGCTGTTTGGCGTTCTGATGAGCAAAAATCAAAAACTAACTATTTGCAACAGCAGCAAATTGAACTATTAGAGCAAAGATTAGCGAATTTAGAAACAATTGTTAGCAGTGATGACTTGAACTTGCAAATGAAAATTAAACAGATTGAGGCAAGAGATACTTTTGGCGACTCCCCGAATGTAAGTACTACGTCCAGGCAACCAAAACGCAAAGGTTAAAATTAGCTAATATTCACCATTTATGCTAATTTCAGATGATCTCCCCAAAGATAATCGTTACTATGTCATTTTTATGTTGGCATTTATCGACTTAACGTTACCGCAACCCTTAAAATCCCTCTCAGATAAAACTTTTCTTTGCAGCTAGAAGTGTTTCCCTAGAAACAGTATCTCGTTCTCCATATCCGTTAGAATAGACTGACATCATTGAATTCTGTATAGTTCAACTGCATCAGTTTATGAAACATCTAAGTGCTATCCATCTCTATCTTTCCCGGAAACATATCCCAATGGCTGTGTTCTATTAGACTGCTAACATTACTGAATTTTTAATTAACTAAAGGTTATAAACTTGAGTAATTGCATTGGTATAGCTTACCGTAGGTATGCAATAGTTTGCCGCAGGAATGCAGATGGATTGGATTAGCTTACTTAAAGCTCAACAAACTGACTTCCTTCAACGTGTGAAAAAACCTAAAACTTATGACTTATCTTTACTGGAAAGTCAAGTCAAAGGTTGTCATACTGAAATTATGTCCTTTTGGGGCGAGCCATTGGCAAGACTCCAAGAACTTTCTCGCCAACAAGCAGAAGTTATCGCCAAAAATCCGCCACCTACGCCGCCTGAATATCCTGAGCCTCCCGACTGGACGATACCTTTTCCCAAATACTTCCAACGACAAGCGGAAGATTATCTTTTGCGAGAACAAATCGTTGACCAAGTGATAACTGAACGCTTGGGGAAATTGGTCAAAAAGGTATCACAAGATACTTTGCAAAATATGATTTTAGATGATGAGGGAAATTTGTGTGGCGAAAGCAAATTTTCTTATGTACTAAAAGATAATCCTCAGCTAAGTGTTCAAGTTTATGTCGCTGATGGAGAAAGTTTTAATGGTATTAAGAAAGACAAAATTAGGTGGTCGGTTACTCAAGAAGATTTAAAAAATCACCAAGTATTAATTTTTCTGTGTTTATTTTATCCATATACAGGTAAATTAGGATACGAAAAACAGAGTATAATTACAGGATTTCTATCGACAAATCAAATTGAACTTACTGAACCAAAGGTGTATATAAGTCCGAGTAACTTGTTGTATGCGGGGGGATTAAGTTGGTATTTAGAATCACTTGTTGGTAAAAAAGACACGTCACCATTAATTAATGAGAAGGCGATCGCAGAAACAATACAGACTCTACCATCAGAACATTGTCTTAAGGATATAGTAGGTGACTGGGAATGCTGGCAGACTTTGCAAGGGCACAACAGAGGCATTAATTGTCTAGCTTTCAGTTCTGGGTGTAAGAATGGCAAAGCCTTACCCATATTGGCAAGTGGTAGTCGCGGAGAGACAAAACTTTGGGATTTAAGCAAGGGTGAATTGATAGATACATTATCAGAGCATCCTTGGGTGATATCTGGGCTAGTGGATGAAATAAATTCTCTAGCTTTTAGTTCAGATGGACAGACTTTAGTGAGTTGTGGTGCAGACTCCACAATTAAGCTTTGGCACGTAGGCGCTTTAGACTTGATAGATATTTTACATAAACATAATGGGGTAGTGCGATGCGCTGCCTTTACTCCAGATGGAAAAATGTTAGCTACAGGCGGAGATGATAGAAAAATTCTGTTTTGGGATTTGATGCAACGTCAGGTTGCGATCGCACTCTCTTTAGATGATACAGCTGCTCATTCCCTGGTTTTGAGCCGAGACGGGCAAACTGTAGTTACAGGTAGCTACCGCAAAATCAAAGTCTGGCGCACCTTACCCCAAACGGGGATCAAGAGTTTAAAGGACGCACAGCCGTTGCATACCCTTATGGGTCATTCTCATATCGTTCGTTCCTTAGCAATTAGTGCAGATGGTAAAATACTCGTGAGTGGCAGCTGGGATCAAACGATTAAAGTTTGGCAATTGGAGACTGGAGAATTACTTCATACTCTTAAAGGACATAGAGATAGAGTGTATGCGATCGCCTTAAGTCCCGATGGACAAATTATCGCCAGTGGTAGTGCTGATAAAACAATCAAATTATGGCATCTACAAACTGGAGAATTACTGGGTACCTTTACAGGTCATAGAAACATAGTCACAGCATTAGCCTTCACAGCTTCCGGCGAGATGTTAGTTAGCGGGAGTTTGGATAAGACAATTAAAATTTGGCAACGAAGTTAGGAGTTTGCAGGCATCGCTAGCTATCTGAAGTATACACACTTATTGCAATACTTTACTATCAATGCAGCAATTCAAAATTCAAATTTTGACAACGGGTACAGTCTAACTTATCGTTTTGCCCACAGCAAGGCGGATTGGGGAGCAATACTGCGTAGGTTTTGGAATTTCTTGGTTGAGGCAAGCTGTTCTTGAGCAGGGGGAGAAATGGAGGCTGGCGTTGAGTTTTGCTTCCCCTGCCTCCCCTGCTTATCCGAGCAGTATTGGATTGGGGAGGGCGATAGTTATGGGATAATTGGCTGCTGAAATCGAGAAATTTTCTATTCTGCCTGATTTGCTTCCAACCAGTTAAGTAAGTTCTCAATGGTTGTAAAATAGACATCTCCAGAAAAGATTTAGATACCACATAATTATACGCAGACCTAACCCCCCTTCTTAGCAAAACTTTCTCAGTACAGTATCAGTTTATAGTCACGAGCGGGGCATTGTACTCAGGATGCAACCAATGTCGAACAAAAAAATTAGTGAGATGGCGATCGCACAGCAATTAATATCCGAATTTTGTGGTCAACAAGTGATGTTCACTCTTGATGCAATGCATTATCAAAAAAAACAGTATCGCTGATTATTAGTGGTGGCAATGACTACATGATTGGATTAAAAGAAAATCAACCGACGCTCTATAAAACGGCTCAAACTCAGTCACAGAAGCAGGAACCTTTGAGCAGTACTACAACAGAAGATGATACTCACGTAGGCGTAGCCCGCCGCAGGCATCGCAAGGTTTTGCGTTGTTGTCAGGTATTCGCCGCTCCTGAAAAATTACAAAGTCAATGGAGTGGACTTAAAACCTTTGTCCAAGTTGAGCGTTCTGGTATTTGCGATGGTCAATCATTTCAAGAACGCCAGTTCTATATTTGTAGTCAGATACTGTCGGCTAAGATGCTCTAACCGATACCCAGAAACATTGGGGAATTGAAACCCGACTCCATTTAATAGCTAATAAAAAATCATCATGGTGAATACCTCTAGAACTACTTTTCATGGAGATTAAGTAGGTGGGTGCTAAAAAACACAACTAGATTAAGAAATACAAGTTTTTTGAGTGCAGGGAATTCTCTTCTTAAAATGTAACTTGATCGCCCTACACTAACCTAGTGGTAAACTAGAGTATTACTAGTAAAAAACAACTAAAAGAAGCACCTAAATTTACTTCTAAGCATTGAATTTAGTATTTTACTACTAGAATTACTAGATTAAACCTTGAAAGTATTGGTAGATGGTATGTCGCTCAATCCCAATCTGGACGAAATCCAGTTAACCAAAGACGATTACGAACGCTACTCCCGACACCTAATTTTACCGGAAGTAGGACTAGAAGGACAGAAGCGCCTGAAAGCCGCCAGTGTACTGTGTATTGGTACAGGTGGACTAGGTTCACCACTACTTTTATATTTGGCGGCGGCGGGTATTGGACGCATCGGGATTGTCGATTTCGATGTTGTCGATACTTCCAATCTGCAACGCCAAGTCATCCACGGGACATCCTGGGTGGGTAAACCCAAGATTGAATCGGCAAAAAACCGCATTCACGAGATTAACCCCTATTGTCAGGTTGATTTATACGAAACCCGCCTGACTTCGGAAAACGCTCTGGAAATCCTTCAACCTTACGATATCGTCGTGGATGGTACTGATAACTTTCCCACCAGATATCTAGTTAACGATGCCTGCGTATTGCTGAATAAGCCCAACGTCTACGGTTCAATTTTACGCTTTGAAGGGCAAGCTACTGTATTTAATTACCAAGGTGGGCCGAATTATCGTGACCTTTTCCCAGAACCACCACCACCAGGAATGGTTCCCTCTTGTGCGGAAGGTGGCGTATTGGGGATTTTGCCAGGAATTATTGGTTTAATCCAAGCAACAGAAACTGTCAAAATCATTTTGGGACAAGGTAATACCCTAAGTGGACGATTGCTGCTGTATAACGCCTTAGATATGAAATTTCGGGAGTTGAAACTGCGTCCTAACCCGATTCGCCCAGTGATTGAAAAACTGATAGACTACGAAGAATTCTGCGGGATTCCGCAAGCTGAGGCAGAGGAGGCAAAACAGCAGTTGGAAAGTCAAGAAATGACTGTCAAGGATTTGAAGGAATTGCTAGATAGCGGTGCGAAGGATTTTGTACTGCTGGATGTTCGCAACCCTAATGAGTACGACATTGCCAAGATTCCTGGTTCGGTGTTAGTGCCCTTACCAGACATTGAAAATGGCAATGGCGTTGCAAAGGTGAAGGAAATATTAAACGGCCACCGTTTAATTGCTCATTGTAAGATGGGCGGGCGATCGGCAAAAGCCCTCGCCATCCTCAAGGAAGCTGGGATTGTCGGGACGAATGTCAAAGGCGGAATTACCGCTTGGAGTCGAGAAATCGATCCTTCAGTTCCAGAGTATTAAAAACGCAAAGGAACGCAGAGGTACGCAAAGTTATTCTCTGCGTACCTCTGTGGTTAAAACCTGGCTTTCTTAATTACGAATTACCTACGGGTTTAATCTGACTCAATAAACTGTGCAGTTTTTCCCCTTCAATGACCTCTGTTTCAAGGAGTTGAGTAGCGATCGCTTCTAGCAAGTCTCGATTCTGTCTGAGAATCTCTAGGGCTTGCTCGTGGGCTGTTTCCACGATTTCCTTGACTTCGCTATCAATGGCTTTGGCTGTGTCTTCACTCACCGCCCGTCGGGGATTAGCCGCACCATTACCCAAGAACATTGGTTGTTGACCTTGTTGGTAAGCCAATGGCCCTAAGACTTTGCTCATACCATAGGTTGTTACCATCCGTTCTGCCAAGTCAGTTGCTCGTTGCAAATCGTTGGAAGCACCTGTTGTAATACTGTTAAACACAATCTCCTCGGCGGAACGTCCACCTAACAGAGTTGCAATTTGACCCCGCAATTCTACTTCATTCATCAAAAAGCGGTCTTCGGTTGGTAATTGCAGAGTGTAGCCCAAAGCTGCCATCCCACGGGGAATAATCGAAATCTTTTCTACACGACCGTTTCCTGTAGTTAGCGCCCCGACCATTGCGTGACCGACTTCATGGTATGCAACAATCTTTTTCTCAGTCTCGTTCATGACGCGACTCTTTTTCTCTAAACCGGCGACTACCCGCTCAATTGCTTCGGCAAAGTCTTCTTGAGCAACGCTTTCGCGCAGATTGCGAGCTGCCAATAATGCCGCTTCATTCACCAAGTTGGCCAAATCTGCGCCAGCAAAACCTGGGGTACGAGTAGCGATCGCTTTTAAGTCTACATCATCTCCTAATTTTACCTTTTGAGCGTGAATCTTGAGAATTGCTTCACGATCAGATAAATCGGGACGGTCTACCAACACTTGGCGGTCAAAACGGCCTGGACGCAGTAATGCCGGGTCTAGTATTTCCGGGCGGTTGGTAGCTGCTAGCACAATCACGGTTGCATCCCCAGCCGCAAACCCGTCCATCTCTGTTAGTAACTGGTTGAGAGTCTGTTCTCGCTCATCGTTACCACCGTAGAAGCCGTTACTGCTGCGAGACTTACCGATCGCATCTAATTCATCAATGAATATAATACAAGGAGCCTGTTTCTTTGCCTGCTCAAACAAATCTCGGACTCTGGAAGAACCCACACCAACAAACAATTCCACAAACTCCGAACCAGAGATGCTGAAGAATGGAACTCCTGCTTCCCCTGCTACGGCTTTCGCTAAAAGTGTCTTACCAGTACCTGGAGGACCAACCAACAACACACCTTTGGGAATCCTAGCACCAATTTGCGTAAACCGTCCTGGAGTCTTGAGAAAATCTACAATTTCCACCAACTCAGTTTTCGCTTCTTCTACGCCAGCCACATCTGCAAAGGTGATTTTAGCTGATTCGCCTTCAACGTAAACCTTAGCTTTGCTCTTACCAATGGAGAGAACACCTTGAGGACCACCGCCACCAGCACCACGGGCGAGAAAGAACTGCCAAATGCCAATAAAAATCAGTGGTGGAATCACCCAACTTAAGAGGGTTGTAAACCAAGTATTCGTGGGTGGAGGTGTGGCAGCAAACTCAACTCCTTTTTGTTCTAGGAGTTTGGGTAACTCTAAATCAAAAATTGGTGTAGTTGCAAGCACCTGTCCTGGCTCGGAATTTTTTGTTTTTAGTTCGTAGAGAATCTGATTTTGACCAACAGAAACGCGGCTGACTTCCCCTTCTTGTACTTGATGAATAAATAGGCTATAGGGAACACCAGCAGGACCAGAAGCAAATAAACCAGGTAAAAATATATTTAAGAGCAGGAATAGCCCTGATACTGCCAGTAATATATTAGCAATGATCCGAAAACGAGGTGATTTAGGTTGCTCTTTAATTGCCATAGATGTTGTTACCAATCCTTAGAATGAAAACTGTTGAGAATGTAACTTTATGGTAGAGTCTGGTATTTTAAGTCTTTATACTGTTTCCAACCAATCAAAAATTTGGGCTAACTGATCCAGTGTTACCAGTCCATACTGCCAGAGGGTCATGGCCAGGAAGTTGGGGGTCTGCTCACAATGTCGCAAAGCAAGAGAAATTGCTCCACCAGAAATACCCAACTCCTCCTCTAAAAAATGCACCAATTGATCTGTAGCTTTCATCGCAATGTTAAATAATGTTAATTAAGTCTTATTTCTGAGAGAGCTTGACCTGTGTGATGTCATGTCCAGCTTGCTTCATAAACTTGTTCAATTTGTCTTGATGCTTAAGGATACTACCTATTTTCATAACTTTTCCCATCTAGAAATGTTTGCGTCATTTTTTATTTATGTAACTAAACTTAACAATTAAATTAATCTTTGGGAACTAACAAGCAAATACGGTTTACCGTACTTAAAGACTAGCTAACAGAGTATGACGCAACCAACCAAAGCGATTCGCGGAGTTTCGCTCCAACTGAGTGCTGCTTTGTGTCGAGAAATATCGAAAACACGCCAAACTAGTCATATCATGTCCGGTTAAAGACTTATCATTAAGACCGCAGAGGGGCGGAGGGGCAAAGGGGAAAGGTTTTCGGGCTTATCACCGAGCTAAAAATTATGTTTTTTACCCCAGATTTGGGCAACATTTTAAGTATGATTGCTTATTGACAAATGAACCTTAACTTTAAGTTGTCACCAATGCCCCAAACGCGACGCGCAATTGTAGCGTATTGCGTTGCAGCTTTGGGGGTTGCTTTGAAGAATTAGTAGCAGGTGTCATATCTGAGGGTGGTTTTTTTTGGCTGATACTGCTTATCATCCATGAATGGAAAAATGAGCGCAACTTATTGTCCGATAAGGAGTGAGTTAAGCCATCTGTCGTTGCATCAACTGAGCAAATAGCCCTTCTCTAAAAGCTAGCTCGTCAAAACTTCCTTGCTGTACAACTTTACCTGCTTGCAGTACATAGATCCGATGAGCATTACGAATTGTGCTTAATCTATGGGCAATCACAATCCGAGTAACTTGCAATTTATCTAAGCTTTCACTAACAATTGCTTGGGTTCTGTTATCTAAGGCACTGGTTGCCTCGTCAAACAGCAAAATCCGAGGTTTTAATACTAAGGCTTTGGCAATTAGAAGTCGTTGTCGCTGTCCTCCAGAGAGATTACCACCTCCCTCACTGATGACGGTATGCATTCCCATCGGCATCGCATCTATGTCATCTGCAAACCCAGCCATCCGAGATGCTTCCCAAGCTTCATCCAATGTAATCCTAGCACCACCAGCCAGGTTCTCAAAAATCGAACTGGACATAATTTTGCCATTCTGCAAAACTACCCCTAACTGTCGGCGGACAGCACTCACATCTAGTCCTGATAAGTCCTGCCCATCATAATAAATGCTGCCCTCTTCAGGTGTCTCAAAACCTAGTAGTAATCGAAATATCGTAGATTTACCACTGCCAGAACCTCCCACCAGTGCAATAAATTCTCCTGGTTCAGCATTAATATTAACGTCTTCTAAAATCAGAGCGCCATCTTTTCGGTAGCGGAAAGAAACACGGTCTATAGTAATTCTTCCCAGAAGTTTACCTGGATCTGCCTTGTTTTGTTCCACTTCGGGCAACATCTGGACAATCGGTTGAGCGCGTTTCCATTGTGGGATAACTTGTAAAATATTAGTCACCGTGTTGCTCATCCCTGTCGCACCGCCAACAAATGTCCCAAAAGCACTATTGAATGCCAGAAAAGTCCCAACACTTAGTCCGGCTGTACCAGTCATTTCAGCCTTGATTAGTAACTGGACTGTAAACCAAAAAAGTATTCCAGAAGTAAGTGTTGGCATGATCGTGTTGAACACAGCCACAGTATCTTCAAGTTGTTGAGTGCTAAGTTCGAGTTTTATTTGCCGACTGTAATTTTTACTCCAGAAGGCAAAACCGCGTTTTTGGGCACCAGCAACTCGGAGTTTAGATATACCGTTAATTAACTCTACAACTTGACCAAAAATATTTCCTTCGATTTCTAGTAGGGGATGCACTTTCCGAACCAGAATCATTCCAGAAATAGTCGTGACAGCAATGGTTACGATCGCTATGGCAACAGCAATTAGAGATAGTTCCGCACTGTAGTAGAATAAAAGTCCTAAATTTAAGAAAGCAAACAGACTGGTAATTAGCTGGATTAAAATTGTCCCGCCTAGCTGACGACGTATTTGACTAACAGAGTTGGTCCGAGACAGCAAATCTCCTGTGGTGTACTGGCGAAAAAAGGATACAGGTAAATTCAATAGCCGATCCCACATAGCAGCCTGGGTAGACGCATCAGAACCAGTTTCTAATCGCAGTAAGGCAAATCCTTGAACCAAGCGGAATAGGGCGGTGGCGAAAGCTGCAACTAGCAATCCCAAACCAACTTGCATTAAGGAATTGCGATCGCTATCGGGAATTGCATTGTCAATCAAAATCGCAGTAGCTTGGGGCACAAGCATTCCCAGTAAAGTCACGCTCACACCCGCCAAAAGAATAATTAACAGGTCTTTACTGCGGCCGGAGAGCGCAAATTTAACTACATCAAAAACAGAAAGAGCTTTATCGGGAAAAGACCGATAAAACATATATGCAACTGGAACTACTGTCGCGGCAATCTCTGCATTAATGGGGATGCGGGTTTGGGCAATTGGATTGTAGAGTTCGTAGCGATTGGCAGAAACAGGCAGCAACGCCACTGGATTAGTGTCTTCATCTTTCTGAATATATCCTACTAAAGGGCCGCAATCTTGTTGCCACCATTTATCCCGGAGTAAAACTTGCCGCATTCGTAAGCGTGAAGCTCGGGCGATCGCCTCCAAAGGTTCTGCGAGCCGTTTGAGGTCTTCTGACTTGCCAGGAGCGGAAATTTTCATCCCCAGGGCTTTGCCAACTGCACCAGCAGCCACTAACAGGGGTATGCCTTCCTGAAAAAAGTCAGCTTTTGGGGGCATCAATGGTGATGCTAGCTCTCCCAATGCTTCTGCCGTCACCTGCCGATTCAGGTTTTCTCGTGCTTCTAGTCGCTGTAGTTCTTCGGTGCGTTCTTCTTGTTCCCTCAGCTGATTCCAAAACAGAAACTGCTGATGAAACAGAGATAGTCCAGAAAGCAAGATATCTGCATTTCGCAGCGAACTGGTGATTTCTGTCGCTACTTGAACTGCACCATCTGCTTCTATCCACATAGCAGAAGTAAAGGGCAGTATTCCTTTTTGTGGTGTCAGAGTAAGCTCTTTAATTCCCAGCGAGTATAAAACTCCTTCTTGAACTTGTATCCACAGGACTGTATCTGATTTTGGTTGGAGAGTTTGACCGTCGATGAGCGAAAATCGTTCTTGCCCTGATGCCTTCACTTGAATGGGAGGGATAACGGCGGGGAAAAGTGTTGCATCAAATTTCTGCAACCATCCTTCTAGCAATGCCACAACACTAGCATTTGCATTAGCGACTAATTTCTGAAAACATTCGCGTTCCACTTTCAATAACTCTGTTTTTCCCATCGGTATTGCCAATATCTGGCAGTCAGTTAAGCCGTGCTTAGAAGCAGTGCCAAACAGGGCTTCTCCAGAGTCGCTACTGAAAAGATAACGGCGAGTTCCTACAACTACACCATTTTTCACTGTGACAGCAAACAGCGCTAAAGAGCCAGACTGAACTATCCAAATGGTCTGTGGGTCATTGAGTAGAATTGGTTCATTGCCATTAAGAGAATATACTTGTCCTTGAAATTGGCGATCGCTAATTTGGTTAACCATTCTTTATCTCCTCAATAGCTTCTCCTTCACTTCTAATCAGCCGCGAGTATACCCCTTCTACTTGCCACAACTGTTCATGAGTCCCTCTTTGCACGACTTTGCCCCGTTCTAAAACTACAATTTCATCACAATCACGGATAGTACTCAAGCGATGGGCAACAATGAGACAAGTGCAACCACGGCGGCGCAGATTTTGATCGATAATCTTTTCCGCCTCTGCATCCAAGGCGCTGGTAGCTTCGTCCATAACCAGAATAGAAGGATTCTGCGCCAAGGCGCGGGCGATTTCCAGGCGTTGCCGTTGACCACCACTTAAATTTGCCCCTCCTTCCATCAATTCGGAATTATATGCTCCAGCCAGAGAGTTTACTACATCCTCAATAGCAGCATCCTGGCAAGCTTGTCTTAAATTTTTATCTGGAACTGTAGTGTCCCATAAAGTCAAATTATCCTTGACAGTTCCCGAAAATAGGAGAATATCTTGCTCAACTAAGGCGATTGAATTAGTCAATATCTCCTTTGGGATTTCTTCTCTTAATTGACCGTCAAAGCAAATTTCTCCTGACCAAGATTCGTAGAGTCCTGTTACAAGTTTGGCAATCGTTGACTTCCCAGAACCACTGCCACCAACTAAAGCCACCCGTTGTCCTGGTTGAACTGATAAGTTAAAATTTTCGATTAAGGGAGAGTCTAAACGGCTATATCCAAAGGTCAAGTTACGTAATTCGATATACCCCTGAAGACGAGCAGATAAACTTTGAGTTGCTATATTTTGATTTTGCTGTACAGAATTTTCTATCTGGGTGTCAGTTGGGTTATTTAACACATCATCCAAACGAATTAAATTCCCTTCTAGTTCTTGAAGAGTGCCAGCAAAGCCAACCAGATTGTTAACAGGCAGTTCAAAATTCTGGACGATGGCTTGAAAGGCAATCAGCATTCCAATACTCAGATTTCCCTCTATGACTCGCCAACCACCGATTACAAGCAATAAAGCTGATGAGAGGGAAGTCAACAACACAGGCAAGCCCGAAAAAATTTGGTTAGCAATTCCCAATTCCTGCTGAGAATTAATTGCTTTGGTATAGTAACCAGACCATTTCGAGAAGAAATCTGACTCTACTCCCGATGCCTTCAAGGTTTCAATATATTGTAGTCCGGCAATCGATGCACCAGCCGCTTTGCCGTATTCTTGCATCAACCTCTGACTTGCATCTATGCGTTGGCGAGAAATCCATCTCAAGGTGAGGATATTAATGGCAGCAAAGCCAACTACAATAGAAGTCAGTATTTCATCATATTGAAACATGACCAGGATGTAGAAGATGACCATAACTGTATCAATGACTGTAGTTGCCAGATGTCCTGAGAGAACGTTTGCAACTTGGTCGTTAAGACGGGTGCGATCGCTAATTTCTCCAGCAAATCTTTGAGCATAAAAACTCATCGGTAAGCGGAGAATATGCCAGAGAAAGCTACCAGACATCCCTACAGACAGCTTAATTTTCAAGCGACGCAAGTATCGTAATCGTAATAGCGTTAATCCTCCTTGAAAAATTGCGGTAATTGCCATCCCTAGAAGTAGCGGACGTAGCCAAGCCTGTCTTCCCTCAATTAAGATTTCATCGACAAACACTTGACTAAATACAGGTTCCACCAGTCCAGCTAGGGTGAGAAAGAAGCCTGCCACTGTACAATAGAGTAGAGCAGCAACAGCACCTTTTAGGCGCGATCGCAGCGAAAACAGCGTGTTAGCTTTGCGACCACCTTTGACAAACTCTGCCCCTGGCTCCATAACCAGTACGACTCCGGTATATCCCTCATCAAACTCATCTAGAGATACCGTTCGCGGTCCACTAGCAGGGTCATTGAGGTAAACTCGCTGTCCACTAAATCCTTCCAACACCAGAAAGTGGTTAAATTGCCAAAACACAATATAGGGAAGATTTAGCTCTTGTAATTGTCCCAAGTCTCGTTTTAGTCCCTTAGCTTCAAGTCCATAACTTCTTGCTGCTTTGAGTACATTAGAAGCTTTACTACCATCGCGGGAAACTCCGCATTCTTGGCGTAACTCAGGTAGGGGAACAATCCGACCATAGTGACTTAAAATAATTCCCAATGCTGCGGCACCGCACTCAACTGCCTCCATTTGTAAAAGTGTCGGAGTTTTGACTCGTTTACGGCCTTTCGACAGCAGTCGTTGCAGGTACTGCCCAAGATTAATTGGTGTTGTAAGTATAGGATTAGTAGATACCACTGACAGACCTCAGAATCGGAAAAACAAACGTAATTGGCGCTCTTTCTTCCACCTTGACTCGAACAGATGTAGTGGTTCCCGCAGAAATAGTCATCTTAGGCCCTTGAGATGAAGACCATTTATAATTACTAAAAGTCTTGGGATCCGTCTCTAGATTTGCAGATACTTGGATCACCACCGGTTGCTTTTCAGAAACTAGCCCCGCGATTATTTGTGGATTCCCGACCACATTAGCAGCCGCCTCAGTGGTGATGGGAAACGGAGAAACATCCGTAACTGTGCCGACAATGCCACCAAAACGTTCTCGCTTAACAGTTTGGGGCGTGATTTGAACCTTCATCCCAGATTGAATTTTTTTGCCATTTTCAACTGGGAAATAAGTGATGCCCACTAGCTTTCCAGGTTGGTTTTCCGTATTAATATTGGCAATGCGAGTTCCTTGCTGAATAACTTGTCCTGGATTAATAGTGACTTCGAGAATCCGTCCCGAATGTTGGCTGATAATTTGACTATTACTGTCTATTTGTTGTTCAAGTCGTGTAATTTCTCGCTGAACATCTTGAATGTCTCTTTTTCTCGACGTTGAAGATTCTAGTGTTTGTTGATCTGAAGTTGTTTTCTGACTCTTGAGTGCTTGTAATTGAGCTTTGATATTTTTAATTTCATTCAAGTTCGATAAATATTGTTGTATGGCTTCTGCTTCCTTGACATCGAGTTGCTTCAACTGAGATTTTACATCATCAATGCTCGCCAAGTTATTTAAGTATTCTTGTCGTGATTGTAACAACGTGTCGTCAGGGATTGCCCCTTGTTTGAAGAGCATCTGGCGATTTTCAAATCTCGTTTTAAAGGTGGAAATTAATCCTTGGAGTGTTTGCAACCGTTGTGTTTGATTCTGCCGCTCTACCTGGATTGACAACAAACTTTTTTCTTTTAAAAGCGGAGTCAAATTCTGCATGATTTGCAGCCTTTGATCAAGAGTTTCTCGTTGCTCTTGAATGGTTTGGATTTCCCCATTTCTGCGCTTTACTTGCAGTAATTTGGCTTCGTGGTCTTGTATCTGCAATTGTTCTAATTTACCTCGCGCAAGTTGTAGCTGTTCGCGGAGATCCACTTGATCAATTGTTGCTAAAATATCTCCCTTTTTGACAATATCTCCTTGTTTTATTTTCAAAGCCACCAATTGTCCCGAAATTTTCGACTGGAGAGGGATAACTGTACTAGGAGAAACTAGAACTCCTACCCCATCAACTGTAATAGGAATACGTCCAAAAATACTCCAAACTAGAGCAACTATTGATAGAGATCCCAAGGTGGCTAGGGGTATCCAACTTTTGGGATCGACTACACGCATGAGTTGATCTAGTCTTTCGGGAGAAGATAAACGCTCTAAAGATTCTTGGCGAAAGAGTTTATTTTTTTCCTTTTCCTTCTGTGAAACGCTCATAAATATCTAAATATAGATTATAAGTTTGTTTGGCAATCAAGCAAAGTAGTCAATAATGCTCGGTTAAGGCTAAAAAATAAAAATGTGTAGGTTAGGAAGCCACTGCTTTGGGCAGGTTTCCCCACTTGTACCCCTCCGGGGAAGCAAGCTATGCGCAGCATCTCCCCTTCTCCCTTGGGGAGAAACAAGTGGCGTTCGAGGAACGAAACCCCACATTTTCATGGCTTTATTGGGTTTCACGACCTTCAAGCCAACCTCACAAATCTTCTTAACCGAGCAGTATTGAGAAAGTAGTTAGAACTAACGTGTAGTCAGTATATATAAAAAAATATTGGTATACAAGGAAGAATTTTTATGAAAATATGCACTTTTTCGATTTTAGCTAACTTTGCAACATCGCTAGTTCTACTCATAGTAAAAGATCACGATTATCTAAAAATAATGAATTGATTTATCCCCTAAGCGGATATTAAGATTAAAACAACAAAGCCCAGAACTAGAAAAAATAGCAATCTGCAATAAATAAGCAGTCAGCTAATTATTTTTTATGTTCATTTGCTTTTTATTGTCATATACCCTGATTACATAGGAGACAAAATGTCTAACAACAACAACAACGAAAAAATCGTTATCAGTGCAGAACTTTCAGAAGAAGAACTCGAGCAAATTGCTGGTGGTGTTGCTATAACTCTAAACTTTCCCACTAAAGATGGTAAAGTGGATAAAAAAGATTTACCTCCTATAAAAGGTTCTTTGGGCAACTGGAAAATTGAGTTACCCTAGATATACTATAGCAATCCTATATGATTGATGAGAATTTAGTGAGGATAAAAGCAAGTCTTAGAGGTTATTTGAAAAGTTTAAAAGTATACTAGAAAACCCCTCAAAACCTCTTTCTGAAAGGTCGATAAGCTTTGAAACCCACAATTACCTTGTAGGAAAGGGAGTTACGGGGGTTAGGTTTAGGAGCTTTTTGTCTTAGCAAATAATACTTTTCAAACATCCTCTTAATAAGCTTTTCATTCATGATTTAGGAACGCTATATATAGGACTCCGATTTGATTATTGAAAACATCCTGAGACTGAAAAGCCCGTTTAATTAGGGTTTCATCTGAAATATTTTTCATAAATCATACAGGAGTCCTATCATTATCTAGTCCATTTTTTACTCTATTCATCTAACTTTTGCAATTTAAGGCACCAGAGAAAAGGTAATTATAAATATTTATAATTACCTTTTTTCTTTTTAT
>CAZZZY010000004.1:0-26341 GCA_964658545.1 uncultured Acetobacteraceae bacterium
TAGCCGATGCCAGAGCTATTTCTAATACAGATCGATCAACTGCACAAATTTCGATAGCTGCCAATGTAATTGCTACTGCTTGCCTTGCACGTTCAATGTTTTGAGTATGTCGTCTTGCAATGTAAAAGATATCTGTTAGTGTTGTGGCAGTAGCATAACCAAGAATTTGTCTTGAGGCGATCGCCTGAAATAACAACTCTGCATCATGTAAAAACGGCTTTCTTTCTAGTAGAAAATCGAGAATGATATTCGTATCAACTAAAACTCTCATCGCAAATATTTTTCTACCAGTCGTTCCTCTAATATACCTTGGACTTCAGGATCTGTAGGAGCAGAGTTATCTGTTTTCAAGAATCCGCGCATTCGACTAATTAAAGCTGTCCGTTCTTGTTCTGCACCTAACTTCCCCTTGATAGAACTGCCAGTAATATAAACAGAAGCTTGTTCTGTCTGTGTTTGGTTTGTCTGAAGACTTAGTTCAGCTTGGAGTGATTCAACAATGAAATTTACCAGAGCTAGTCGCTCATTGGGCGACAAATTGAAAGCTTGTTCTTTAACTTCTTGGAGTGACATAGGGGTATGTTAACTAAACTAATATCTAACATTCTAGAACTATTGCTCAAAAGATATAGTTTAACCCGAAAGCTAACAAGTTTCGATTAAGGTGGATTTATTACTAGAATTCATCTTAGATATACATAGCAAAGTAATCATTATAAATTTCTGTATTAGTCATGACTGTGAGTTCTATTTGTTTCTCTTCTTCATCTGTTGCCGAACTCGTAGCTTGGTCTAAGCTTTCTTGAGGAATAAAATCACCACAGTATTCATTCGCAGGTACTGTTGCATTCATCTTCTGGGGATAACTCAATTTGAGATTATTCATGATGGTAATAAATTGACTACGGCTGCGATACTCGTTCCGAGTCGCTCCGCGATCGCTAAATCTGGGATTAAGCCGCTTTTCTTCGCCAATGGTGGAAACAGTACGCCCTTTATAATCATGAGCAGGATATACCCAAGTATCATCTGGCAAGGTGAATAAGCGTTGTGTCACCACATCGTATAAAGTTCCAGGATCGCCTCCCTGAAAATCTGTGCGTCCACAACCACGAATAAATAAGGCATCACCAGTTAACAGATGGGTTTTGTTCACCAAATATGCTATGTGACTGGCGCTGTGTCCTGGTGTGAAAATTGTTTCGATGATTACCGATCCCACCTCTAGGATTTCGCCACCGACAAGGGAGCGATCGGCTTTTGTCACAGCAGTATTCTGAGGAACAATTACCTCACAGCCTGTTTTTTGCCTGAGTTTTCCTGCCCCTGTAATGTGATCGGCATGGAGGTGAGTTTCTAGACAGTAGCGTAGTTTTAATCCCAATTCATCCAAAGATTCCAAATCGCGGTCAACTTGCTCTAATACAGGATCGACTAGAACAGCATCTCCTGTCTGGCGATCGCCAATTAAGTAAGTATAACTACTAGTTGCAGGGTCAAAAAATTGCCGAAATAGGAAATTTGACTGCGGTATCTCTGCACTGTGTTCGCTTAACAAAGGCATTGTCGGAATAGTCCGCACACGCAATGGTAGTGATTGCAACAATGCCTTAGATAATTCCTGCGCCTGTCCTCGTAATTCTGGTACAGCGATAGTTTCCCACAAGTCGCCCTTGCGCGGAGTTCCCAAGGTATAAAACAGCGTCGAAACGTTACCGTCTGCTGCATATAAAGCACCGTGGGTATCTGTATCTAGTCCTAAACCGATGGCATTGGGGCGAATTAATTTCTGCGATCGCAAATCAGTAATCAAAGGATGAGGCGATCGGCGATAATCTGCTGCTACCCCGCCATCTGGAACTATCCGTGTCGTAAGTGTTTGCGCGGGTGATGGACGAGATTTACTAGGAACTTTAAAAAATCACCCTCGTGCGAAGGATGTTTTTGCACGACTGGTTGAAATAAATTCAAATTTAGTTGAGCGTGGACGAGCAACTATAGAGTCTTTGGGTTTAGCCAAGCAAATTGAGATTATCAATGGTGATGCAACTCTTGCCACTAACTATGTAGGAGCAGTACCAGCAGATATTGTGATTGTGTGTGGTGTCTTTGGCAATTTGGCTGAGGAAGCTGAACTCAATCGCTTATTAGATAACCTGAGTTTTTTGAGTAAACCAGGTGCTTTTGTCATTTGGACTCGCGGACACTCTAACGGTATTCCCTACTCTGACAATGTGCGAAAAATTTTAAGTGCATCTGGATTTGAGGAAGTTAACTTCAAGCTTACGGGCACGGGAGACATGGGTGTAGGTCTTCATCGATACCTTGGTGAAAACTTCGCTGCACCCAAAGAGCAACGGTTATTTGTGTTTTCCGGCATTCCTAAAAAAGCGAGGTAAAAAATGTCTATTCAAAACACAGTATCGAGTTGGGAACAAGTTTTAGAGACTGCTAGAAAAAATACTTCTGCGCGTAGGGTAAAGAGGCCGGGACAATCTCCTTCTACTGCACCAATACCCAGCAGTTTACAGAAACTTCCCCCAAACACACAACCACCTGTCTTGCTTTATCGAGATACTAATTCCTGGTGTCCTTTCTGCGAGAGAGTTTGGTTTGCTCTGGAAGAAAAGGAAATTCCCTTTGCAACGGAGTTTATTGATTTAAGTAATAAACCCAAATGGTACACTGACTTAGTTCCTACAACCCTTGTGCCAGCAGCAAAAATTGAGGGAAAGTTAGTATACGAATCCAAAGATATTCTCTTGGCTTTAGAAGAAAGGTTTTCACATCCAGCATTATTGCCTGAGAATTCAGAGGAAAATGCTGTTGCTAGGCAGTTGGTTGAGGAAGCTGAGACTAACGGTTTTAGAGAGATTGCTTACAAATTCCTGAGAGAAGCACCTGTAGATGCTGATGAGTTGGCAAACTCACAAGCAGCATTTGAGGCAAAGTTAGATGAACTTGAGCAAGCTTTGGCTAAATATCCCGGTCCTTACTTTGTCAGTACATTTAGCTTAGTTGACATTCTGTATAGCCCCCATCTAGATAGATTGGCGGCTAATTTACCTGTATATCGGGGATATCACCTCAAAGGAAATCCTCGCTTTCCTCGAATTAATGCTTGGTTTGATGCACTTAATCAGCGTCCTGCTTATCACAGAGTGAAATCGGATAATATCACCAACAATTTACTGTTGCGTCGCAGATGGGGTGTTGAACCGATTGGAAATCCTTTACCTCTGGATGTGGCAGATAGTGAGAAAATTCAATATCGCGCCGAAGCCGCTGAGAGATTGAGCGATAATCGGGAAGTTGCGATCGCAGATGTTATCAAAAATTCTGGAGTCCAAGCAATAGCGGCAGACGGTGATTTTACCACAGTTAAGGACGCTGTTGATTTTCACCTGCGACAACTGGCTGATTATCTCATTCATGGCAATGGCGAAACCTTACCGGGTGGAAGGACTGGTGGTAAAAATAGCAGCGTTGATCCCCTATTCGCTGCTGTGGGTGCTATTACTTTCGCATATTTGAGAAATCGCATCTGCGCCCCCCGTGATATGAGTGCTGGTGCAGCAACGGCATTTCGGGCTGCGATCGATAAATTGTTGACTTCTGTTTATTAATTTTGTGGGCGTTGCCTCATACAGAGACGCAGCGAAAAGTCGGAGCGCTTCTGACTCCTGAATTCTGACTTTATTGAGGAAAGGGAATTGCTAACAGTCCATAGTGAAAATGAACTACAATTAACTGCTGATGTACTGGTAATTGGTGGTGGCCCTGCCGCAGCCTGGGCAGCATGGGCAGCCGCAGCCCAAGGTGCTAAAGTCATAATTGTTGATAAAGGTTTTCTGGGTACGAGTGGTGCAGCTGCTGCTAGTGGTAACGGCATCATGGCCCCTTCTCCAGAGAATTGGGAAAAAGTTTTATCGGAGCGTTATCGCATAGGAAAAAACCTCGCTAACTCACGTTGGATCGAGCGTGTTATCGAAAAAACCTGGCTGAGTTTGCCCCTAGTGGAAAGTTGGGGCTATCGTTTCCCTAAAGAAGATGGGGAATCTGTGCGTCAGAGTTATTATGGCCCTGAATATATGCGGGTACTTCGCAAAAACCTTTTGCGTGTTGGTGTGCAGATTCTCGACCAAAGTCCGGCTCTAGAGCTTTTATTGGCTGACGACGGCTCAGTAGCTGGTGCAAGAGGTGTGCAGAGGCAACATCATCGTACTTATACCGTTCGTGCTGGTGCAGTAGTCTTAGCGAATGGCGGTTGTGCATTCTTGAGTAAAGCATTAGGTTGCAATACCAACACAGGTGATGGACTGTTGATGGCAGTGGAAGCCGGCGGCGAACTTTCTAGTATGGAAGCTTCCAATCACTATGCAATTTCGACCGCTTTCAATGCCACTGTAACCAGGGGTGTTCCTTTTGGCTGGGCTAGTTATAGCGATAAAGCAGGCAATGATCTGGGTGGCTATACCAATGGTCGTCGCGATCCCTCGTTCCTCCCTAATGCCCTCCTGAAAGGCCCCGTTTATGCTCGTTTAGATCGAGCCACGCCTGAAGTTAAAGCAGTGATTGAAAAGTCTCATTTCATCGCTTTTCTACCCTATACAAAAGCTGGCATTGACCCCTATACAGAACGAGTGCCTGTGACACTTGTTTTAGAGGGTACAGTCCGTGGTACAGGTGGGATTCGGATTGTGAATGATAATTGCGCTACAAAGGTTCCTGGACTCTACGCTGCCGGTGATGCTGCATCGCGGGAGTTTTTAGCCGGTTTAGCTTCTGGGGGTGGTGGCCCCAATGCTGCGTGGGCAATCTCCACAGGGCAATGGGCTGGAGTTGGGGCAGCTGACTTTGCTAAGAGTCTGGGCGCTCATGCAAATGAACGGGTTGCGCGTCCTGCTGGTCAAGTGGGATTGCGATCGCAATCACCCACTTCTGAAACATTCGATAGTGAGGCGATCGTGCGCGGCGTACAAGCCCAGATGTTCCCGTTGGAGAAGAATTACTTGCGTTCTGAGCAGGGACTTTTGGATTCTCTCGCCAAATTAGAAACGCTGTGGCAGCAAGTACAAGGGAAGCCAAAACAAGATACAGTGCGCGATGTGGAATTTTCTCGTCGAGCGGCTGCTTTGACGGCGGTAGCACGATGGGCATATTTTAGCGCGTTACATCGCACGGAAACGCGCAGCGAACATATTCGTGTGGACTATCCTGAAACCGATCCAAATCAGCGTTATTACCAAGCAACAGGCGGCTTAGATAAGCTTTGGGTGAGGCGTGATTGGATTACGGATGCAGTTGCTACACCACCAGTAATTACCACTCAAACCACACCCTCTGTATCAAAGTTGTAGCAGGAGCATTTCATGATTGAGCTTGTCAGCCATAAACTCTGTATCAATTGCAATTTGTGCGTCCAAGTGTGTCCTACCAACGTCTTTGACTCCGTACCTAACCAACCACCTGCGATCGCCCGCAAGGAAGACTGTCAAACTTGTTTCATGTGTGAGGCATATTGCCCTGCGGATGCACTCTATGTTGCGCCCCAATCTCATACCAATGTTGCAGTCAATGAGGATGATTTAATTGAAAGTGGCATCATGGGTGAATATCGTAGCCTCTTGGGTTGGGGATATGGCAGAAAAAACAATAGTGAATTAGATACTGCTCATAAACTACGCCAACTACCACGCCCCTATCAAAGTTAATTTCAGTAGGCTTGATTCTTAGAAGAGAGATACAACTAAAAATCAAGCCTTTGCAGCAAGTTTTTGGTTAGATATCGGCTCAATAGCACCCTGAAAAGTAATTTTTGTGACGTTATCAGAGTTTTCATTAGCTAGAAAAGTTGCCTTAGTAACTGGAGCGGGACAAGGTTTGGGACTAGAAATTGCCAAATCACTTGCTAAAGCTGGTGCGCGTGTTATCGTCAATGGGCGAAATTTGGAACGGCTTAATCAAGCAGTAGCAGTTATTGAATCAATTGGCGGATTAGCTTTTACGTTACCGTTTGACGTGACAGACGAAGTTGCTGTTCAAAGTGCGTTTATTGAGATCCGAGAAAAGCACGGCTGTTTAGATATTTTGGTTAATAATGTGGGAATGCGCGATCGCCGTGGACTGTTTGAGTTTGAAATGGATGCAGTGCGTCGGTTAATCAATGCTGATTTGATTGCACCATTCAATTTGTCACGAGAAGCGGCAAAACTGATGATGCACAGAGGTGAAGGTCGAATCATTAATATTACGTCAATTGCAGGACAACTTGCAGATGCAGGTGACGCAGTTTATACGACAGCGAAAGGAGGACTCGAAGCCCTAACCCGTACACTTGCGGCAGAACTTGGGGCTTTTGGAATTACAGTCAATGCAGTCGCTCCAGGCTTTTTTGCCACAGAGAGTAATGCTGATGTAGTTGCCGATCCAGCAGTCACGGAATGGTTGAAACATCGAACTTCTCTCGCGCGTTGGGGATCTCCACAAGAAATTACAGGCGCTGTTGTGTTTTTCGCTTCTCCAGCCGCATCTTACATCACCGGACAGGTTTTAGCTGTTGATGGTGGCTACCTTTCCCATTTCTGATTAATTGTTTTACCCGTAGACATACTTTTTCGGATCTTGCATTTGCAGCTTATCTGTGTGAATATTCTATGAGCAAAATACGGTAAATTGCCCGAATTATCGTAGTATTTATATTGCTTGTAGTTTAAATGTACTTATGTTTACTAAGTATTTACCAAATCCACTGATGAAGATTGTCAGCAGCCTTCTTCAAAATTATGAAATATCCAGAATTGGCATATTTGCCTTATTCTTTACCTGCGGGTTAAGTTTGACTCTTGTGATATCTGCGTGTTCTGCCAACAATACAGGTAACTCTGTAGCAACACAGACAGCAAATCAAGGTGTGGTAGTTCGTATCGGCTATCAAAAAGCGGCAACTATTCTCAGCGCTCTCAAAAACCGAGGCAATTTAGCGCAAACTTTAACGACTGCTGGTGCTTCGGTGACATGGGCAGAATTTCCCGCCGGCCCACCGATGCTAGAAGCTATGAACGCAGGTAGTATTGACTTTGGCTATACAGGTGAATCACCACCAATATTTGCCCAAGCCGGAGGTACTCCCTTGCTTTATGTTGCTTACGATCCTTGGAGTCCCAAAGCTGAAGCAATTATTGTACCTAAAGATTCACCAATTAAAACGGTTGCTGACCTTAAAGGGAAAAAAGTAGCCTTTGCTAAAGGCTCGAACACTAACTATCTTGTTGTCAAAGCTGTAGAAGCTGCCGGATTAAAGTATAGTGACATTCAACCAGCACATCTAACACCAGCAGATGCCCGTGCTGCATTTACTGGTGGTAATGTTGATGCTTGGGCAATTTGGGACCCTTACCTAGCAGCAGTTGAACACGACACAAAGGTTAGAAAATTAACAGATGCAACAAATTTAGCACCGAATCGGGGTTACTATCTTGCGCGTCAAGAGTTTGTTAAATCTCACCCAGATTTGTTGAAAACCCTGTTAGATGAAGTAAGCATTGTAGATAAATGGGCAACAAATAATCCAGCAGAAGTTGCCAAGTTTTTAGAACCAGAGTTAGGTATTCCCGCAGCAGCATTAGAAATTGCCGAAAAACGACGAAAGTATGGTGTTTTACCGCTAACAGATGAAGTAATCACTCAGCAACAAAACATTGCCGATACTTTTTACAAAATCAAGCTAGTTCCTAAGCAAATCCAAGTCAAAGATATTGTTTGGAACGGTAATAAATCTTAGAAGTCCCTCTCTACTCCCAAAAGCTTATGGACATCAACACCCAACAAATAAAAACTGATGTACTGGTCATCGGTGGCGGTACGGCCGGGACAATGGCTGGAATTAAAGCCAAACAAGCGAATCCCGATGCAGAGGTGCTGATCTTAGAAAAGGCTAACATCCGACGGAGTGGTGCGATCGCAATGGGTATGGATGGCGTGAATACCGCAGTTATTCCTGGTCATTCTACCCCAGAACAATACGTCCGCGAAATCACCCTTGCTAACGATGGTATTGTCAACCAAAAAGCCGTATATCAAACAGGCAAATTAGGTTACGAAGTCATCCAAGAATTAGAAAGTTGGGGCGTGAAATTTCAAAAAGATGTCCAAGGCAACTATGACCTAAAACAAGTGCATCGTGTAGGTAAATATGTCTTACCCATGCCAGAAGGAAAAGACCTCAAAACAATTCTCACCCGCCAAGTCAAACGCCACAAAGTCAAAGTCACAAATCGCGTTATGGCAACCCGCGTCTTAGTTAAAGAAGGACGTGCTATTGGTGCAGTGGGATTTGATGTCAGAAACGGCGATTATATTGTCATTCAAGCGAAAGCAGTCATTTTATGTACAGGTGCTTGCGGCAGATTAGGATTACCCGCTTCCGGTTATCTCTACGGCACTTATGAAAATCCTACGAATGCCGGGGATGGCTATTCAATGGCTTATCATGCAGGTGCAGAACTTAGTAATATTGAATGCTTTCAAGTTAATCCTTTAATCAAAGATTACAACGGCCCCGCCTGTGCCTATGTTGCTGGGCCTTTTGGCGCACATACAGCTAACGCCGAAGGAAATCGCTTCATTAGCTGCGACTATTGGAGTGGTCAAATGATGTTGGAAATCTGGAAAGAATTAAATTCTGGGAAAGGGCCAGTCCAATTGAAAATGACCCATTTAGATGAAGATACAATCGCTGAAATTGAATCTATACTGTGGGCAAATGAACGACCAAGTAGAGAACGCTTTCATCAAGGTAGAAATGAAGATTACCGCACCCACGGCGTAGAGATGCACATTTCAGAAATTGGCTTATGTAGTGGTCATAGTGCCTCTGGTGTGTGGGTGAATGAAAACGCTCAAACAACTGTCACAGGTTTATATGCAGCCGGAGACATGGCCAGCGTTCCCCATAATTATATGATTGGGGCATTTGTTTTCGGTCGCATAGCCGGAACTCATGCTATTGAATATATTGAAGATTTAGATTTTATCGAACCAGATACAGATTTTTTAGAAGCTGAAAAAGCCAGAATTTATGCACCATTAACACGTCCCAATGGTGTACCTCATACTCAAGTTGAATTCAAATTAAGACGGTTAGTTAATGATTATCTGCAACCACCAAAATCAGGCAATAAAATTGAGATTGGTCTGAAACATTTTGTCCAATATCAACAAACATTAGATATAATGGGCGCTCGTGACCCCCATGAACTAATGCGCTGTATAGAAGTGCATTTTATTCGAGACTGTGCAGAAATGGCAGCTAGAGCATCATTATATCGTCAAGAAACTCGTTGGGGACTTTATCATTACCGTTTAGATTATCCTGAAAAAAATGATGAAGAGTGGTTTTGTCATGTCAATTTAAAGAAAGATGAATCAGAGCAAATGATATTGTTTAAGCGTCCTGTAGATCCTTATATAGTGGAAGTAGATGCAGTCAAAGAATTTTATGATGTAACTGTAAGGTAATATATTTAATCTAATGACAAATCTCAGCGTTAATCTAAACAAAGTTGCTCTACTGAGAAATTCGCGTAGTTTTGGCATACCAAGTGTAATCAAAGCAGCTTCTACGTGCATTCAAGCAGGCGCACATGGAATTACAGTTCACCCACGTCCAGATGAACGACATATCAAACCTAAAGATGTCTATGATCTGGCAGAAATGCTAACTGTTGAGTTCAATATAGAAGGTAATCCATCATCTCAATTTTTAAACATAATACGAGATGTAAAGCCAACGCAGTGTACTTTAGTTCCTGATGCACCTGAGGCTTTTACCTCAGACCACGGATGGGATTTGGCTACAAATGGCTTTTGGCTCAAACCAATTATCCAAGAGTTAAAACAACTGGGAATCCGAGTCAGCCTATTCCTAGATCCCGACTTAACTCAAATTGAATATGCAAAAGAAATTGGCGCAGATCGCATAGAGTTATATACAGAACCTTATGCCACAGCTTTTCGTAAGGATGATGTAGAGTCAGTTTTTCAGGAGTATCAACAAGCGGCGAAGAAGGCTCAAGAAATTGGCTTAGGAGTCAATGCAGGACACGATTTAAACTTGCAAAATTTAGAGAAATTTTGTTCAATTTCCAACATATTTGAAGTTTCGATTGGTCACGCCTTAATTGCAGATGCTTTAGAAATGGGACTATTTAATGCTGTGAAGGAGTATTTAAGAATACTGGATCTTAATTAATTAGAAATGTAGGGTGTGTTGTCGCGTAGCGCAACGCACCATCAACAATTCAATAATTTTTCTAGAATACAGCCTAAGATCATAAAAATGGGTTATAAATCTATAATTTTCGATCTCGATAATACACTATTAAATTTTGAGTTATGTGAACGCCAAGCTATACTTGGAGCGCTGAAAGCTTGTGGAATATCTTTAGACTTACATGGAATAAATGAAACTAGTTTTCTTCAAGTATATGAAACTTATAATTCCAAGTATTGGAGTCAGCGAGAAACTTTTTCTCCTGATGAGTTGATAGAGATGTCTTATCGAAATACATTTGCTCACTTAGATATACAAACAGATAAAAATAGTAATATTAGTCAAAGTTTTTGGCATATTTTTAATAATTCAGCCGTAATGGAACCTGATGTAAATGAAGTATTAAACGCTCTTGCACGTAGTCATCGTTTGGCTGTCATCACCAACGGTTTTGTATCAGCACAAGTACCGAGAATGCAATCTGTGGGAATTGAGCATTTTTTTGAGGAAATTGTAGTTTCTGAAGCAATTGGTTTTGCTAAACCATCTCCTGAAATATTTCATTATGCGTTATCAAAATTAGATTTAACACCAACAGAAGTCCTTTACATAGGAGATTCTCTTACTCATGACTATGTGGGAGCAATACAAGTCAATATTGATTTTTGCTATTACAACCGAAAAAACCAAGTTTTAGCGCCAGAAATCAAACCAAAATTTATAATAAATAAACTCTTAAACTTGCTGGAATTAGTTAAATAGTTTTTCGTCAGTTACCTGGAATATTTATCATAAAAATGTCTATTTATAATTCAATTGGTCAACAATATTCTAAAACTCGCGTTCCTGATGTTCGGATTGTCAATCAAATAATTGATTTACTCAATTTATCCAAAGGTAGCATTATCGCTGATATTGGTGCTGGTACTGGTGGTTACAGTCTAGCCCTAGCTAACAAAGGATTTCTTGTTAATGCTATTGAACCTTCTTTAGTAATGCAAAAACAAGCAGTAGAACATCCACAAGTTAAGTGGTTCACTGGCTATGCAGAAAATTTACCTTTACCAGATAAGTCTGTTGATGGCGTTATAAGTATCCTAGCAATTCATCACTTTACTCATCTCGAAAAAGCGTTTCAAGAAATGCAACGAATTATTAGGGATGGGACAATAGTTTTGCTAATTTTTGATATTAGATTTGCTCAGAAAATATGGCTTTATGATTATTTTCCGTTTTTGTGGGAAGATGCTTTACGATTTTTACCACTTAACGAACAGATAAACTTAATTCAGAGTAATACTCAAAAGCATGTTGAAGTCATACCCCTTTTATTACCATACGATTTATCTGATTTATTCGCAGCAGCAGCCTGGAGACGACCAGAGTTATATCTTCAACCAGAAGTACGTGCTGGAATATCATCTTTTGCATTAGGCAATCAAGATTTAATAAATAAAGGATTACAGTTATTGGCAGCAGATTTAAGTAGTGGTGAATGGGTAAATAAATATGGTGATGTTCGTAATTTAATGGAGATTGATTTGGGTTATCGTTTTATCCGTGCAACGTTGAATAACTGAATAAATGTGATTTAAACTTATGGCAATTCAAATTACTCTAGGTCAGACAATTAAAATTAGACAAGCTGAGATTAAAGATGTAGAGAGAATTGCTAGTCTTTGCGAACAACTTGAGTATTCTGTGACAAATCAACAAATAGAGCAACGCCTTACTAAAATTAAAAATAACGATGATCATATTGTGTATGTTGCCACTCTAGAAGATGAATATGTAATTGGTTGGGCACACGCTCATATTTCAGAATTAATAATTATTCCTACCCAAGCAATCATTTTCGGTTTAGTGGTAGATAAAAATTATCGACATAATGGAGTTGGAAGGCTTTTAATGCAACAAGTTGAACAGTGGGCTAATATGCTTGGCTCTGAAGGAGTCATACTCCGTTCTAATATTAAACGTAAAGAGGCTCACTTGTTTTATGAAAAAATTGGTTATACGAATATCAAACAGTCGGTGACATTCTATAAAAAATTACAGTCTCAAGAGTAAATAACTTAAGAAATGATTACTGGAGTTAATCCGTCGGAAGGATTATAATTTTTTGTTTAAAGTTGATTAATTGAATTAGGGAGTAATAAATGTATGGCTTTAATCAATCAAAGAATAGATGTTCCTGTGATTGTTGATGAATCGAAATGTTTAGAAAAATGTACAGCTTGTATTGAGGTTTGTCCTTTAGATGTGTTGGCGAAGAATCCAGACACAGGCAAAGCTTACATGAAATATGATGAGTGCTGGTTTTGCCTACCTTGTGAAAAAGAATGTCCTACTAATGCAATTACAGTACAAATTCCCTTTTTATTACGTTAAAGATTCTCTGTAACTCTGTGCTTCTGTGGTAAAAATAATGAATGATGACCTCAAAGATTGGCTAGAAATGCTGCGATCGCCTGATGTAAATGACCGCTTAGTAGCCGTCAAAACCTTACAACATTTAGGCGATGAAGAAACAATAGACGCTTTAATTATCGCTTTGAAAGATGAAAATATTGCTGTCCAAAAAATAGCGATCGCTGCTCTTTGGGAAATTGCTAATCCCGTTGCCATCCCTGCCTTAATTGAAAGCCTCGGTTCAGCAGATACAGATATTCGCACTGAAGCTGCATCAGCATTAAACGAGTTAGTTACACAAGATGAATTGTTACTTTTACTAGATAAACTCCAAAGTAATGATATAAATCTTCAATTAAATATTTTAGTGCTTTTGCGGAAGATACATGATATTCAATCTTTACCCGACATTTTACCCTTTTTAGAATCAAAAAATCCTGAGTTAAGAGAAGCAGCCGTTACGACACTGCGATATATCAATCAACTAGAAAAATGTCCGCAAGCTTTAAATTTAATCTTTGATGAGGAAGCAAGTGTACGTCGTGCTGCTGCTTTAACTTTAGAACATTTTCAAGATGCAGAAGTGATTACAATACTTTGTCAAGCACTTACAAATGATAGTGACTGGCAAGCTCGCCGAAATGCAGCCAAATCTCTGGCGATTCATGCAAATAATCAAGCAATTTCAACATTAGAAATAGCTTTAAATGATGAACATTGGCAAGTACGCAAATCAGCAGCACAAGCTTTGCAAAAAATCCCAGATATTCAAGTTATACCGAGATTAATTCAAGCATTAACAGATGAATATGCAGATGTCCGCAAAGAAGCAGTAATTGCACTTGGTAATTTAGCTCATCCTGATGTTATTAACCCCCTACAACAAGCCTTGGATGACCCTGACAAAGAAGTGTCCATCCAAGCGCAACGTGCAATTCAGAAGATTCAAACAGATAGAATAGTCTCAAGGGATCAGTAAATAACCAAGGCAAAGCGTAATGGACAATCCATTTCCTGGAATGAACCCGTATTTGGAACAGCCTGAACTTTGGCATCAAGTTCACAATCGTTTGATTGTAGCGATGTCTGACGACAAGCTGCTTCGCATCTACGCTGATGACCTGACTCCTCAAATCGCCCCTAAATATCGAGTTTCCATTGAAGAGCGAGTTTACACTAGTGTAGATGATATCTTACTCGTAGGAATTGCTGATGTAGCAGTTGCTAAACGTAACACTACAGATACCAGCACAACTTTGACGGCTGCAAAACTTACCGAACCCAGTAAAGTGAAAGTTCCCATACCGGAACAAGTAACTGAAAGATTTTTAGAGGTGCGAGCAACTCAAAGTAAAGAAGTAGTTGCGGTGATAGAAATACTTTCCCCTAAAAATAAACGTTCCAAAGAAGGTAGAACCGCTTACGAAAACAAACTACAGAAAATTTTAGCTTCTGCAACCAATTTGGTAGAAATTGATCTCTTAAGACAAGGAGAGTCAATGCCTGTTTTAGGAGCAACAGCCACAGAGTATAGTATCTTGGTTAGTCGCAGCTACAATAGACCTGATGCAGATTTATATACTTTTGATTTAAAAAACCCAATTCCTGTTTTTCCTGTACCTTTGCGTGAGGGAGAACCTGAACCTATAGTTGACTTGCAAAGCTTATTAAATGAAGTTTACAAACGTGCTAGATTTGACTTGGCAATTGATTATTCACAACCTTTAAAGATAGTACAATCACCCGAAGAAGAAGCTTGGGTGAGAGAAGTTTTGCAGAGGATCTAAATCAGAGCGATCATTCTTAGCAACTCAGTAATGCTAACACGATTAACGCTTTACTAATTTCGCAATGCAAATTCCTTGCTCCAAATAATTGACCTCTGCTCATCAGCAATATTTATCAGGTGGAGCTTATCGACAAAACAACGATAATTTAAGTTTAAACGTTGTGCCTCTGCTAAATCTTGTAAAAGCACCTCCGTATCTTTTATAAATTTCCCTAGTGTTAAATGCGGAACAAACAGTAAATTATCTTTACGATATTTGGCTAATATATCTGTATATAGTTCATTGTGTAATTTTATCATCTCTACCTTTCCTGATTCAACCATTAAAAACAGATATTCATCCCATGATTTTTGCAATCCTTGGAGATGAATAGGAAATATTTTCCACTTACTTAATATCTTATCGATATGAAAAATGAGATGGTTTTTATTAATAGACTCGATTATGGGAAATACCAGTGTAATATGTGGTTCAATTGAATCAAATTGTGGGTCATATCTCTGCCTTATTTGATTGATATGCTCCGTGTTAATATTGGGGTAATGTACGAGTGCGTAAGACATACTAATAAATTATTAAAGGTTATACAGCAAATTTCAAATTCTCTAGGATAACTTACACCAACATAAGTACAGAAATGTCCTTCATAACATCCATAATATATGACTACAGACCATCAGCAAGAAGTCATCCAACTACTCAAACAAATCATTGAACCTACCTTAAAAAATGACATCGTTAGTTTGGGAATGGTACGAAACTTACGCATAGTTGATGACTATATTTACTTGCGTTTATATATTGGTTCTCATCAGCACCAATTACAGCCAGAGATTGAATCTAAATTGTCATCTCTATCTTGGTGTAAAAAAACTTATATTCAAATTTGTACAATTCCCGGTGTTAAAACAACTCTAGGCATCTCTAGTGGTAAAGGTGGTGTAGGCAAATCCACAACGGCTGTTAATATCGCCGCAGCTTTAAAATTACAAGGTGCAAAAGTAGGACTATTAGATGCTGATGTTTATGGCCCCAATATTCCCCAAATGTTAGGTTTAGGAAAAGCTGATATTCAAGTGATTAATACTCCCACAGGTGATAAGTTTTTACCTCTAGAAGCTCAAGGAATAAAACTAATGTCAGTGGGTTTACTTGCAGAAGCAAATCGTCCTTTGGCATGGCGGGGGCCTGTATTACACAAAATTATCACGCAATTTCTGCAAGATGTGGAATGGGGGGAATTAGATTATTTATTGATAGATTTACCTCCCGGTACAGGTGATGCTCAAATTACAATTATCCAAGAAAGCCCAATTTGCGGAGTCATTTTAGTGACAACTCCTCAACAAGTGGCTATTGCAGATGTACGACGTAATATATATATGTTTCGCCAAGTGGGTGTTCCTGTGCTTGGCATCATTGAAAATATGAGTTATTTAATTTGCGGTGATTGTGGTTCACGCACACCGATTTTTGGCAGTGGTGGCGGCGAACAACTGGCCGCAGAATTACTTGCGCCTCTGTTGGGACAAATTCCCATTGATCCCCGCATTTGTAGCGGTGGAGATACTGGAAATCCGATCGCAATTAGTGAACAAGCTTCTCCAGCCAGTGAGGTTTTTAGAAAAATTGCGATCGCCATAGGCTTAAGCTTCGCTCATCGCACTTAATGCAACTTTTAAAAACTAGGCTGCGTAGATATTTCACAGCCTAGTTTAAAACTATCTAGCTTACGCCAGCACTGGTTGGGCTTCTAGTTTTTCAGCTTTCTGCTTGAGGACAGTCGGTAATTCACTGGTTAACGGCTCACCTTCAACCACTTGTGAACGGAAACCATCAGGCCCAACTGGAACATCACCTGTGATGGTAGTGCGATAGAGTACGCGCTCAACTTCTATATGATCCAAATCTTGTGGGGCTAAATGCGAGGTGGCGCGGTTGTCCCAAAATGCGATATCACCATTGTTCCAACGGAAGCGGGTGGTGTAAGCAGGTTTGGTGATTTGATTGAAGAACAACTCAAGTAATAGTTCGCTTTCTTGTGGTGACACGTCCAGAATGTGGGAAGTGAAGCCAGGATTGACGAACAATGCACGTTCACCTGTCTCTGGATGAACCCGCACTACCGGGTGAATGGAAACCAGTGGATGAGCAGCAATTCGTTGAGCAAGTTTGCTATTACTTGGTATCCGTAACCGAGCATTGAAGCGATGTTCTGCTTTTAATGTGTCTGCCAACTTCCGTAGAGGTTCTGATAGACCCTCGTAAGCTGCAACTAGATTAGTCCACTGTGTATCACCGCCAATGCTGGGGACATTCACCGCACGTAAAATAGACCCTGCTGGTGGGTTAACAACTGCTGTGACATCGGTATGCCAACGGCTTTCGTAGCTGGAACGGCGCAGTCCATTGCGGCGTTCGTAGCGACTGCGATCAATCGGCAGTATTTGTGAGAAGCCTTCGATTGGCTCATCCTCGTGGGGATGTGCATAAGTTACTTCACCGAAACGAGATGTGAACGCAATCTGTGCAGCATGATCGATAGTGCGAATTATCGCAGAAAAGGAATTGCTAAAGCCTTATATACTTCTTTGTTTAAATTGCTGCGACTCCAAGGATTTTATAACGTTGTGGCCGCTCGCTTTACCCAATCAACCCAGTGTGGCTGTACATGAAGCTGTTGGGTTTGCAACTGTAGGTGTCCTACGTCGAGTTGGGTATAAATTTAGTCGGTGGCACGATGTTGGATATTGGCAATTATCTCTCCAATCAGAGCAATCTTTCTTGACTGATGGCGAATCTATAAATCCACCTCTTTCTGTGTCCGAAATACAGAAATCGCCTTTATGGGATGAAGCTTTAACAACTGGACTTTTGCTGCTGCGAGTTTAACTGATACAGCTTTTAAAACGTTAAATATCACGTTATTGAATTGGATAAAGCAATTTTTTTTAGCAAGGTTAAATTAATGGGAAATTTTCTAAAACGCTCTGAAACCGAAATAGTTAAAAGCGAAATAGCAAAGCAAATTTATGCAGTTTCACATCTAGTTGGGTCGTTTCAACTTCGCTCTGGACGAATATCAAACGAATACTTTGATAAGTATCAATTCGAGGCAGATCCAATTTTACTTAATGCTATTGTTAAGCAGATGGTTACTCTTATTCCAAGCGATATCGAAGTACTCGCAGGTCTTGAACTTGGTGGCATTTCGATAGTGACACTCTTATCACATTACTCCGGTTTACCTGCTGTATTCGTGAGAAAAGAGGCGAAAAAATATGGAACTTCCCGATTAGCTGAAGGTGTACAGATTAATAATCGGAAGGTACTGATTGTAGAAGATGTAGTAACTTCTGGTGGTCAAATCGTTATCTCAGCCAATCAACTGCGTCAACTTGGCGCTCAAATTGATTATGTAGTCTGCGTGATCGACCGCGAGGAAGGTGCTATTGATAAACTCTTAGCGGAAGGTATCACAATGCTTTCTCTATTAAAGCGGAGTGATTTTCCTAATTAATATATCGTTCGTGTAAAAAGTGCTGTTGTTACTGTTAACTAAAAAATAATTATGACTCAAGAACTATGGACAGAAGTTGACCATTACATCACTGATTTGCTTGTGCCTACCGATCCCGTGCTGGATGAAGTGCTTCAGGCTAGTGATGCAGCTGGTTTACCACCACATAATGTTTCGCCGAACCAAGGTAAGCTGCTAATGCTATTAGCTTTAATCCATAAAGCACGCACTATTTTGGAGATTGGTACGTTAGGCGGCTACAGCACGATCTGGCTTGCTAGGGCATTGCCTACCGATGGTCGTTTAATCACCCTAGAGTCAAATCCCAAGCACGCCGAAGTTGCCCGCGAGAATATTGCCCGCGCTGATCTGGCTCATCTTGTCGAGGTGCGTGTTGGCCGGGCAGTAGATACACTGCCGCAACTAGCTAACGAGAAATACAATCCATTTGATTTGATTTTTATTGACGCAGACAAGCCAAGCAATCCAGAATATTTCGCATGGGCGTTAAAGCTTTCCCGACGAGGCAGCCTGATTATCGCTGACAACATTGTACGCAATGGAGCAGTAATTGAGGCGAACAGCGATGATCCTAGTGTTCAAGGAGTACGTCGTTTTAATGAATTACTCGCATCTGAAGCGCGTGTGAGTGCAACAGCCATCCAGACTGTGGGTAGCAAAGGGTATGACGGTTTTGCGATCGCACTTGTGACATCTGACAATTAGCAACATACTCCAAACTGCTTAACTAAGCCATAGTTTCACTAAATCTATTCAAACCGAAATATGTCAAACATTGCTGATTTTTCTGCTTCTCAACTGTTATCGCTATATAGCGATCGCCAGTTATCACCAGTTGCAGCAACCAAAGCTGCCCTAGAACGGATCAATACTTACAATAGCTCAGTTAACGCCTTTGCGATCATAGATGAAAACACTGCTCTGACTGAAGCCCAAGCCTCAGAAGTGCGTTGGCTAAATGGAAATCCCCGTGGCTTAGTGGATGGTATACCTTTTACCGTCAAGGATTTACTATTAACCAGGGGTTTACCAACGCGCCGAGGGAGTAAAGCGATAATCTCCCATCAACCTTGGGAAGAAAATGCACCTGCGGTGGCTCGTCTGCGGGAACAAGGAGCAGTTTTATTAGGAAAAACCACAACCTCTGAATTTGGTTGGAAAGGTGTCACCGACAGTCCACTGACTGGTATCACCCGCAATCCTTGGAATACAGATTTGACTCCCGGAGGAAGTAGCGGTGGTGCTGCTGTTGCTGCTGCATTGGGTATGGGAACACTGCATCTCGCTACAGATGGTGGTGGATCGTCAAGAACACCGGCGGCATTAACAGGTGTGTTTGGTTTAAAACCGACTTTTGGACGTGTTTCTAGTTACCCATCAGCCCATACTGGATCATTGTTTCATATTGGCGTTTTGGTTCGCACCGTCACTGATGCCGCACTCACATTAAATGTCATCGCCCATTCTGATGTGCGTGATTGGTATGCTTTACCGGATGAAAAACAAGACTATACTTCTGATTTAGACAAGGGTGTAGCCGGATTAAGAATTGCTTACAGTCCCAACTTTGGCTATGCTGAGGTTGATGCAGAAGTAGCTGCTTTAGTTAAAGCCGCAGTTGATGTTTTTGCTAAACTCGGTGCGATTGTCGAAGAAGTCGATCCAGGTTTTGTGAATCCTCGCCCTATTTTTCAAACATTTTGGCAAGCTGGTGCAGCTAAGTTATTGCGTGGCTTTAGTCCAGAACAACAAGCTTTAATTGAAGAAGGTTTGCAAGCTATAGCCAAAGAAGGCGATCGCCTCACCTTAGTAGAATATCTCAGCGCCCAAGATGCCCGTGAAGCATTGGGACGTAAAATGCAAATATTTCATCAAAACTATGACTTATTACTTACTCCCACCTTACCAATAGTTGCTTTTCCTGTTGAACAAAATCGGCCTCAATCATCTATTGATCATCAGCACCGAGATTGGACACCTTTTACATATCCTTTCAATCTTACACAACAACCTGCTGCATCTTTACCTTGTGGCTTCACCAAAAACGGTTTGCCTGTTGGTATACAAATTGTCGCTGCAAAATATAAAGATTTACTGGTATTGCAAGCAGCTAAAGCTTATGAAAGTGTTTTTCCTTTCATCATGCCGTTAGGAGCAAATCATTGAGGCGAACAGCGTTCGAGATGCAGCATTAGTGATGTTTCGATAGCACCTGCGTGCAAACCAAGACTCATCTCGTAGTCATTGAAAATACTTTTAGGAACGCCAAGGGCAAACCAACTTGTTGCAACTGCCAGCATACTATAGCGGCGGCGTAGTGCTAGAATTGCTTCGCTAATGACAGATTGATTGCCGCCATGAGAGTTTAGAATTAAGAGCCGCCGGATACCAACTGCTGTGAGGCTTGCCGTAAGTTGTTTTAAAATTTCCAAGAGTATATCAGGAGAAAGCGCCAAAGAGCCGGGAAAATCCAGATGTTCGAGGCTTTGACCAATAGTCTGCGTTGGCAGAACCAGTACATTAGCTGAATCAGTACCCTCGGTCAAGAAGCACTCGATTATTCCGTTGACGATACGTGTATCAGTCCAAACTGGCAAATGTGGCCCATGCTGTTCAATCGCGCCTATCGGCAGGATAGCTATATTGCTACTATCGAGATTTCGGAAATCAACCGTTGTGAGTTCATGCCAGTAGCGCTTTGACATTGTTTAGAAGGGTATTTGAAATAATACGGTAGAGTCTACTAAAGTTAAAACGACTGCAAATGATGCAGTAGGAACAGAAATTGTAGAATTGATTGCTACAGAAATACTAAAACTTTCTCAAAAACAATTGCATCAACCCACACATCTGAGTTGTAAATTAGTTCTCCCACTTGTTGATATCCTCGGCTTTTATAGAAAGACAAGAGCTTTAGGTGTGTCTTGACTCCATCCAACCGTACAGCATAGTAACCGCGCTCAATGGTCAGCTTCTCAATAGCTTGCATACACCATGTTCCTATCCCTTTGCCTTGCCAAGATGGAAGTATTGCTAGTTTATGTACATACACTGCCGGAACATCTGATATCTGCCAAAGAATGTTTCCATACTTGATGTAGCTCCATTGAGCTGTTGTCATCATCTCAAGTGTGAAAGTGCCCACTAGGTTCTCGCCGACTGTAACGGCGTAAACCTCCTGCTCCATAGCATCGTGGAGCATTTGCTCAAGCGGATAATTTGGCGGCATCCAGTGACTCAAACCGAAGCGGTCTTTCATATCAAGACCGCAAGCCACCAAGATTTGGTGAAGGGATGGAACCTCAGATATGCTGGCGTGTTGGAGACAGAGTTGTTTGCTATCGCTAACCATAAACAGTTCCTCTAAAGACACATATTGCCTTACATAAAGTGGCTGCCCAGGCGTTCGGCATCAGATTTCCCCATGCTCCCTAGTAGTTTTTTCTACTTAAATCGCCAGTCACATGAGAAGGTTAATGGTTTTAGCTAATCTTTTAGCCATCAACAATATTAAATATATCCTTCTTCCGTCACTTTAGGGGTTTATGTTTTGATAGCAACATTTTGACTGCGTTCGCATTCGCGTAGCTTGCTTCCCCGAAGGGGTACGCTAACGCATCCACATTGCCATCATTTTTTTGTAACAAATATTACTTACAAATTTCTTCAGTATTTTCTCATGAATAACAGGATATACGCATTCCCCCGGAAAACATCATGCTGAGGCTGATGCACTAACCCAAATTCAAGGTCAAGATTTGCAATTTTTGCAAATGTACGTTACTCTTGAACCTTGTTCTTTTCAGGGACGCACACCTTCTTGTGCTTTGGCGATCGCTAAAGATCCACGCATTCAGGAAATATATATCTCGATAGTTGATCCAGATCCTCACAATAACGGTAAAGGATTAGATATTCTCAAAGAAGCAGGGAAAACAGTTCATGTAGGGTTATGTGCTGATGAAGTGAATGCTTTTCTTCAACGATATTTATTAAAGTGATGAATTACCAATTACGATATCGTTTCACTGCATACACATAATCTCTAAGCTGTAATCTTACTCACCCCTATTCTAACAGGATGCTCCAATTTTAATTTCTTAATTTTTTCAGCTTAACCCAAGCGTATTGAGCTATACCCATCAAGATTATCAGAGTGAAACTTATTATTACATATTACAGTAAATCTAACGATTTATCGTAGATTAAGGTATAATTGTCTTTTCAATCAGTGTTACCAATTAATTTATGACCACTGTCTATGTTTGTGATTTAGCCGATACATTGCTTGGAGATAATACAATACTTTCTTCCTTCAGCAAGAAAGTCCTTCATGAACTCTTGCATCAAGGACTACAGTTGATCAGATCATGAACAAACGACGAGACAATGTTCCTTTCGATCCTTACTACTTTGAAAAGCTCACATATCTAGGTGTGAACTTACTGCCCAGCGATACCTTCCGGCACATCTTCCAAACGAATCACTGGCGTGGATCTAATTCAATTTCAGGGGAGGGTGCTAGTAGAAGACAAACACAACAGATTGAAGCTCAACTTCCAGCATTACTTAAAACATTACAAGTGGAGATACTTCTCGATCTCCCCTGCGGAGACTTCAGTTGGATGCAGTTCATAGACTTACCTATTTCAAGTTACATCGGCGCAGATATTGTACCTGAACTGATTACTGAGAACCAGAAGCGTTACGGAAGTAAAAAGTGTCAGTTTCTGACATTGAATTTAACAAGCGATCCTCTACCAAGAGCAAACATATTGCTATGCCGAGATTGCTTTGTGCATCTTTCAATAGCAGACATTTTTTTAGCTCTCGATAATATTAAAAGTAGCCATATTGATTATCTACTAACAACTACTTTCCTCAATTGTGAAGACAACGAGGATATCACGACAGGTGACTGGCGTTTACTAAATTTGGAGAAACAACCTTTTAATTTCCCTACACCTCTATTAGTGATACATGAACAATGTACTGAGGGAGGTGGCTTATATAAAGATAAGAGCTTGGGATTGTGGCAGGCGCAAGACATTACATTGGTTTAGAGTGATAAATAGCGATCGCATCTGGGTGCAGACTATTTTAATTCACATTAGGAGTGAATTATAAATGCTAGGCAGATTTAGCTGACTGCCGCCTTAGCTTGCTGTTTCCACACCGCGTCTGCATACAATGATGTGTCGAAGTCCGGCGAAATGTTGCCGTTAGTGATACGGGCTTCGTGTAGTGACCAGTCAGCGAAGAACAAGTCGTGGCTGATGCGTGCCACTACTGCTGGCACATCGCGTCGAATACTAGGTACGTCACCGATGGGCAGACCGAAGCTTACGAAGCCAGCAGGATTGAACACATGGATGTCTTTCAGGTAGGGGGCATTGCCAGGTACTTTCTCTTGGTATTCATGGGCGTTGCCAAGGTAAGGGTGGGTGCTAAGTTGCTCGTCACGCTGGTCGGCTGGGGCATCATAGCGATCGCGCCAGAGGGCGATATGATGTGCAAATTCGGCGAGTTCCGGCCGCTTTGTCGGGTCAACAAAGTAGCCAGTACCAGCGATCGCAAAATCGAACTCGAAAACATCATCATTTACCTGAGCGACGATGCGATCGCCTTGGTTGTGAGCAGATTTCCACGGTGCAGATAAGTGCAGGTGGAAGTTAGAAAACGCTATTACCCTCTCGATTGCGTCTGGTGGTGGCGTAGAGCCAACCTGATTAAACCGCCAAGCTTGGAACCAGCGAGCTGCATCAGGTAGTTGCGGATAGTTATAGTAAGCGCCAGGATAACCTCGCAGGCGATTCACTGGCAGAGATGCGATCGCTGGCCGTCGTGCGAACAGGTGTACTGCCTTAGCGCCTGATTCCAATGCCACTCCTGCCGCATCAAAGGCCGAGGCCGCAGCACCCAGCACTGCTACTGTTTTGCCACGTAGGTTGTTGAAGTCGATTTTATCAGCTGTATGTGCATATAAGGTGCGTGGCAGAGATGCTAATACAGGCGGTATATTTGGGCCACCAGTGCCAGCTACACCGTTGGCGAAGATAATTTTACGTGTGGTTTCCACCTGCGCCACACCGTTCACTTCTAAGTGTAGACGAAAGAAATCTGTGTCCGGCTCAATCCGCACCAACTTCGTCTGATACCGAACTGGAATGCCCAGAAAATGCCGATACCATCTGAGGTACTCAGCCCACGCAACTCGTGGAATGCGGTCAATGGCTGCGTATGCCTCAACACCGTGCCGTGTCTCATACCAAGCTTGAAATGATAGCGCCGGAATACCCAGTTCTGGCCCTGGCAGGTTTTTCGGTGTGCGTAGCTTTTTCATCCGCGCCCGCGTCAGCCACACGCCAGCATGAACTTCGTCAAGAGCCTCATCGATGACTGTCACGCGGCCAATGCCGGCACGCCGCAGGGCAAATGCGAAGGTGCTGCCACTGCCACTACCGCCTACTATCGTCACATTGTGGTCAATATCTGCGCGATCGCTCACCCAGTTTTCGGGATCGGGGCCGAGTAGGCGCAACGCCTCACGAGCGGCAAAATCGAGGTCAGTCGTTGTTGTCATGTCGGTATTTGAGGATGAAGTGAGATTTTATCGAGATTAGTGATACTGAAAAGCATAATATCATGAGAAACTAATTATTAGTTTACCTAATATTAAGTTTTACAAATAAATAATTCCTGACTGTTAGCAAAGCGGTGCTGATGTCACCCAAATACTTGAAAGAAACTACCCTGTAAAGGTGTGCTGCACATTGCAAATTAGTTGAAATTTTCTATTAATTTGAGTAGCTGATAACGCTTATTTTTATTTATTGGCAAGTGTCTTTAAAGAAAAAATTTTTAGTTTGCTGAAAATCTCAAACCATTTTCTTTCCTGCTTAAGAACACGCTCACGATCAGCAGATTCTTGTGGTGGTAATTCCCAAATATCTCGTATCTCATCTTCTTCGCAATCTGTTAATTGGAGATGATGAGGTAATTGAGACTGTTGCCCAAATAACCAAGGTACTCCATTTAATAATTCTCTTTCTATTCCATGAAACATATTTTTACCCTTATGAAAAATAAGGTAATTTTGACATTTAGCTTTTTACTTCTTGCTGCAATTATTGGCATTTGGCGATATCTTCGTTAAAACTACTGTCCCAAAGTTGTTTTACATCAACTTTTGTGGAAATTACACCCGCTTGAAAAAAGGTATCAGCAACCTTTTGCCCAGAAGCAATAGCTTCGTCAGAAACAGGAAGTAATTCTTGACGACGCTGTTGTTGTTATTAACAAGCAACCCAGAGAGAAGAAAAAATTTTGCCGCAGCCAATTTATAGACACGTTAATTTTTGGGTAAAAAACAAGGAAGTAAAATAACCACCAACTACTCTAATAAGCCTGGTTCTTCGCCCACAATTCGGTCATAGAGTGGCTGAAAGCTAAACCAACCGCCAGAATGGGTTCCTACTTGGTTATGAGTAAAAGTTGCTGTTTCGTGGTCAATGGGAAGTGGTTTGCCAGCTGCTTCTGCAAGTAGTTGGGCTTGAGCCGATCGCTCAAAAGAAATGTACCAAAAAGCAGCTTCGTCTACTGTCTGCCCCACCGTCAAAAAGCCATGATTCCTCAAAATAACAGCTTTCTTGTCTCCCAAAGATTCAGCAATTCTTTTACCCTCTGAAGTATCTAAAACTACTCCTTTATAGTCATCAAATAGAGCGTGGTCTTGATAGAAAGCACAAGCATCTTGAGTTAGGGGATCGAGCAGGCGACCAAGACTTGACCAAGATTTACCATGCAGAGAATGAGCATGAGCAGCTGCAACTATATCAGGTCGCGCCTCATGAACCTGTGAATGAATCGCAAAAGCGGCGCGATTGACAGGAGCATTACCTTTGACAACTTCTCCTTCTCTATCGACCAAAATCAAGTCAGAAACTCGGATGTGACCAAAGTACTTGCCAAGGGGATTTACCCAAAAATGGTCGGTAAACTCAGGATCTCTGGCGGTGATGTGGCCTGCTGTTCCCTCACTAAAGCCAAAACGAGCAAACAACCGAAATGCAGCCGCAAGACGTTGTTTGCGGTGGAGTCGTTCTTCTTCAACTCGTTCAAAGACTGGCGGTTGTGGTCTAGTGAAATTTGGCATGATTTTCTCTTTCTTGTTTCACAGGTACATTAAGCTACGGTTGCTATTTGTCGTTCTTGTTGTTGTACTTGTTGACGTACCAAAGGAATCACATCTCGACCGTAGGCGATCGCATCTTCCACCGGGTCAAAACCGCGAATTAATAGTGTTGTCACTCCAGCTTTGTAGTA
>CAZZZY010000004.1:26351-29538 GCA_964658545.1 uncultured Acetobacteraceae bacterium
CAACTTGTTCTGGAGTCCCTACCAAAGCAGTAGTATTACCACGAGCGCCAGTAGCAGCTGCGATCGGTGTCCATAAACGCTTATCATGAATTTCGCTTTCCTTAGCAAAATCCAATAACCGCAATGAACCAACAGCTTGAGGTCGCAAAGAAGCACCAGCAGATAATTGAATACCTGCTTTAGCACGGCTTTCATTGATGCGTGAGAGAATATAACGCGCCTTTTCCCATGCTTTTGCTTCTGTTTCGCCCAAAATCGGACGCAAGGAAACACTAAATCGTAAGAAATACCAAGTGGCTTTAAACGCTTCTCTAAAACTCCTTTAATCTTGACTATATCTCCAGCCGACTGATAGCCCATCCGTAATACTTTGGTCTTGATATTACTAGAGGCAACAGCGGTTTTCTCTGTAGTTTGTGAGCTACAACCAATTAGGCTTGTAGACATGGTAAATACTCCAGCTACTAATAACATGAAAAAGCTACCTTTTTTAAATATTGCTACCATGATGTATTACCAATTTCCTGGGGTTAAAATACAAGCTTTAATTACTACTAAGAACTGATTTTGAAATGATGTAAAAGTTAGAGAGCGGAAATTCTTTATTTTGCGATTAGAGTCCGCTTACAAACTGCCTAATCTGACAAAAACCAAAATCTACTGCAAATATATCGTCTTGCAGTAGATTGTTAATTGCACGGAATATACCACAAGCTAATCTAAAAATCAAGAAGCAAGGATGACTGTGCTATTGATGCAAGTGGGCAAAATGAAATGAATGCTAGGTGTAATAACTAGCGATCGCTACTTAAACTAGACTAGTCTGAAAAAAGCGATTAGCAGGGCGCGCCAACCCCAGATTTTCGCGCAAGGTGTTACCCTCATACTCTTTGCGGAAGATTCCACGCCGTTGGAGTTCTGGCACAACCTTGTCCACAAAATCATTCAGCCCTTCAGGAAGAAAAGGGAACATGATGTTGAAACCGTCAGAGCCTTCCTCAATCAGCCATTGCTCCATCTCATCAGCGATGCTTTGGGGTGTGCCGACGAAGGCCAGTCCGCCGTAACTGCCAATGCGTTGCGCTAGTTGTCGAATAGTCAAGTTCTCACGTTGCGCTAAGGCTATTACTCTTTCTCGTGAAGAGTGACCAGCGTTAGTCGATGGGATTTCTGGCAAGGGGCCATCGGGATCAAAACCGGAAACGTCGTAGCCAAGCGCACTATTTAGGCTAGCGATCCCACTGTCATAATGTACTAGGCTATCTAAATGAAGACGCTTGGCGTATGCCTCGGCGACGGTTTCCCCCACGATGACTAAAGCACCTGGAAGGATTTTTATGCTGTCTGGGTCACGGCCAATTGCCCGCGCCCGTCCCTTAATGTCTGCAAATAAAGCTTTGCCAGCTTCCAGATTACCAGCAGGTGCAAACACAGCCTCGGCGGTTTCGGCAGCTAATTGCCGTCCGGCTTCGGATGCCCCTGCCTGAACGATTACTGGCCAGCCTTGGACAGGTTCATGTTGGAAAAAATTAGCATCAATTTCCCCACTCTTAAGAGCATCGTTAATTTTCACTGAATCAGCGATAGTCACAATTTGAAAATCTAAGCCTTGGCTGGAGACTATTTCTTTTTGAATGAACTTTAAAACATCTTCAGTAGTGGTATTTCGAGAACCGACTTTGAGTACTGCTGTCTTAGTTGATTGGCTGACTAATTGACCCGTAGATGAATTTGGTTTTGGTGTACAACTGGCGAAAAAAATAGATGCAATCGCTAACCCTATTGTCAGGATAAAATAGCGGCGGTAAAACTTTGGATAAAACATGATAATAATTCGTAATTTTTAATATTCTCTAGGAAGTTTTGGAATTTAAAAGGTGAGATTTAATCTTGATTTTCTTCTCAATTCCCAGTCCCCAGTCCCCAATTCAATGTACCTGTACTTCAAATTCTGCTTCATGTAAGTATTTCAAAGCTTGAGTTACCTTTTGACCTTCTAATTCAATGTGAAACTGACCAACTCTGCGATCGCCTACTGTTTCCACACTCCCACTGAGGATATTGACATCCACATCAAAATTACGGGCTAGGGTGGCAAAAATCGGTTGACTTGCTTGTTCTCCTGCAAAGGCGATCGTGGCAATAACTGCACCAGGCTTTGGTTTATAACCATTGCGATGAGGAAAAAGTTCCTGTGAAAGAAATGATTCTGGCTTGGCAATTAAATCGCTAACATATCCCTTTTCCACAATCTTGCCAGCATTAAGTACAGCGACACTATCGCAGATTTGCTTGACTACAGCCATTTCATGGGTAATCAGTAAGATTGTTAAACCCATCCGCTTGTTCAAGTCACGCAATAAATCTAAAATTGATCTCGTAGTTTGTGGATCAAGTGCTGATGTCGCTTCATCAGAAAGTAAAACTTTTGGTTCTCCAGCTAAAGCCCTAGCAATACCTACCCGTTGCTTTTGACCGCCAGAAAGTTGTGCCGGATAAGCATCAGCCTTACCTGTCAATCCAACAAGTGAAATCAATTCTTCCACTTTAGCCCGGCGTTTCAGTCCACTGTAACCCATCACTTCCAAAGGAAAAGCAATGTTTTCCACAACAGTTCTGCAACTAAGTAAATTGAAGTGTTGAAAAATCATGCCAATGCGTTGACGAGCTTGACGTAACTTATTTCCAGAAAGCTTTGTCATCTCCTGCCCGTCAACTATAACTGAACCTGATGTTGGTTTTTCTAACTGATTAACACAACGAATTAAAGTACTTTTACCTGCACCACTTTGACCTAAAACACCAAAAATTTCTCCTGGTTTGACGAGAAGACTTACTCCATCTAAAGCTACAACTTTTTGGCTGCCTTGGTTATAAACTTTGCGTACATCAGTAAATGTGATCATTTAAGAGTTTCTCCACGATAAAAGTCTCTTAGCATCAAAAAAAAGATTTTTATTTAAGGAATGGCAAGTACTGCCCCTTGATATTTATCTTTAATAAATTGCTTAACTTTATCGTCACGCAACAACTTATACAGTTTTTGAATTCTAGGGTCGGTTTCTTTGCCTTTTAATGTTGTGACAGTAACAGCATAAATTGGGTCGTTAGCTGACTCCAATGCTAAAGCGTCTTTGTCGGTTTTCAATCCGGCTTGCACAATCCAATTACCTGTAACTCCTGCTAA